>NZ_FZMS01000024.1 GCF_900198365.1 Helicobacter bilis
AAACGCCTAACTTAATAAAATATATCCACACTTCCCCCTGCCCCTATACTTACATTTATACTATTTTCATTCTCTGGTATATCCACAATGCTAAACTTCATTTCCCCAAACTGCCCATTTCCCCCTGCATTTCCCACGCCACCATTTGCGGTTACAAAACTGCCAAAAGAAGATGGAGTCCCACTTGTTGTGGCATTATTTGCCCCTGTGCCACCTAAGACATTTACAAACACTCTTTTTACACTTTGTGGCTTATTCCAAGTTGTTGTCTGTGTGAAATTTTCATGCGTTAAACCATTCATTAAAAAAGAAAAAGTTGTTTTTAGCTGACTTATTGTCTGTTCTGTGAGTTTATTTATAGATTCTAAACTGCTTTCTTTTTGTGTGTCTAGGCTTTGTATATGCTCATCTTTTTTGTTTGCTAGTTCTGTTTGAGAGTTTTGCAAGGCATTTGGGATTGTTGTATTTATGCCCTCTTGTATGAGATTTTGTGCTTCTTGTCCTTTATTTTGCAAGTTTAAAAGCCATGTATCATACTCTTGCCTTACTTTTGAATCAAGTGTAGTCGTGTTAGTTTTGATTTGTTCTAATAGTCTTTGGGCTTCTGTTCTTATCTCTTGCATACCCTCTGTTTTAATCGCATTTAAGGCTTCTTGTGATTTTGTAGCAAAGCTGTTTAAATGCGTATTATGCTCTTGTATCATTGTATTGACATTGTTTTCTACTTGCTGTGTTTTTGTTTCTATCTCTTGTAATTTAGAGTCTAGATTTGTATTTGCTTGTGTGGTGTTGTTTTCTATTTCTTGTATTTTTTCCTCACCTTTTTGCTTGATAGATTCTAAGCTTTCTTTGAGTTTATCTTGCAGTTGTGTCTCATGTGTAGAGGCTTCTTGGCGTATCTCATTTAGCCCATTTTCTTTTGCTTGTTCTAGTTCGGCTTTTTTAGAATCTAGCGTATTTGTTATCTCTTGCTTTTTATGTTCTGCTTCTTGTATGAAGTTTTGCGTATGTGTTTCTAGCTCAGCTTTTTTCTCATCGCCTTTTGCTGTGATAGATTCTAAGCTCTTTTGGCTTAAATCTGTGATTGCTTGGAGGTATAACTCTTTTTTAGTATTGCATTCTGTGGCTAACTCATTTGCCTTTGTCTCTAACTCTAAAAGTCCCTCTGTTTTCTTTGTATCTAGGGCCTGTAAAGAGTCATCACGCAAGGCGCTTAGTCTTGCATTTACTTCAGTATCAAGGGTTTTTACTTCTTGTAGTCTATTGTTTGAAACAGAATTTATCTCATTGATTGTGTCTGTTTTTATTTGATTTGATTCTACTATGAAATCTTGGGCTTGAGTTTGGAGTTTGGCTAAAAGCTTATTAAAGGCTTCTTGTAATCCTGTGTAATTATCTTGCAAATCTCTTTCATACTCTTCTTTTTTTAGCATTAACGCCGCAATAGCGTTATTTAGCTCTGTATTTAAGAAATCTCGCATATCATTTAAAAGTTTTTCATTATTCTGTGTAAGCCTTTTAAACTCTTCTATGGCTTGTTCTAAATTCCCTATGTTATGTTCTATAAGCTGTAATTTCTCATAGGTTTGTGTAACCTTTTGCATCGTGTTTTTTGTATCGGCTAAATCTAGCTGACAAGCATCATGCAGGGCTTCTATTTCATTACGCAAGGCAAGGGAAGTAGCGTTTGCATTATCCATTTCTTTTAAGGCTTGCATGATGTAGTTGTTTGCAAGTATCACCATTTCGCTAAATCTCTTATTCATCGCTTCAATGTCAATGACTGCTACCTCAATGCTTTCTTTATTATCTTTAAGCAATTCTACATGATAGAGATAAAAGTCATTTAAAATACGCATAATAGCAATGAGTTCAGTAATGCCCCTTAAACTCAAATCTGTTTTAATAATAAAGTTTGCATTCTGTGTGAGTGCGTTTTGCATATCTGTATAAACTTTTTCTAGCCTGTCTTTATCAGCTTGGGTTATGCTTTGTGGGGGATTTATTGGGTTTGCTAGGTTTGCTTTTTTATCTTTTACTTCTTGGGCTATTTGTGTATCCACGGCTTGCATGGCGTTATCTAATTGCCCTGTAATGCTTTGTGTTTGTGTGGTTTGTGCCATATTTAATCCTTTTTTTAATTTTTTAAAGCTTTGGTTTGTTTGCATTTTCCTTTTTTTGTTTTGTCATGTCTGTTTACTTTAAGAGAGGCAAAGAAACATAAAAACCTACTTAAATAATTTTTCCCATACACTCCTACTTGCTTCATACTGCAGGGCGTGTATTTGCTTATCATGCAGGGCTTGAAGTTGTTTTGCCTTTTCAATCTCTAGCCTTAAATCTTCTAACATTTGCCCGTGCAATAAAAAGTCTGTTTGCAAAGCAGTTATACAATTGGCATTTTCTTCTTGCCTCTCTTTTAACTCTTGGGGGTTAAAATCCTTAAATTGTTGCAAACTTGTTTCTAGCTTTTGGATTCTAAATGCAACCTTAGACAAAGGATCTGCAATATCAATAATAGGCTTTGCTCTATCAAGTAAATCACTATGCAAACCCTCTTTTATCTGTAGGTTATAGATATCACCTGCATTTTTATCTGCTAAATTTTGGGTTTTATTAATCTTAGAGAGTAGATACTGGCTATTTTCTGCATGTTCTTTTAAGGTTTTCTGCAATACATTTGTAAAATCTTGCAAACCCTTAATTTCTCCTATAAGTGTATTCACCACTTCGCCTAAATTGCCCTCGCTTTTTTGTTGCTCTTTTAGCTCTTGTATTTGTTTTGTGAGATTTGTTACAATTTCTTGTAATTCTTTTATTTGTAATTGCAAAATCTCTTTATCTTGTGATGTTTTACGCCTTAGTGCCATTTGTTATCCTTTTTTAATTTTTTAAAGCTTTCATCTTGTCTCGTTGAAACAAGATGAAAGCAGCATGATAAATCTGCCTGTTTGCTTTAACTAGATTCTAAGGTTTGCATTATGGCTTTAAGGGCTTTTTTGAAAAAAATAGCTAGGAGTTATCTTTTGTGATAATGACTAGCTTATTTTTTCAAAAATCGCTTAAATGTATAATCAAAACCAAATCTTAATAACCAATTACTTACTCTTTAGAATAAAACAACCCAATCGTTGCAAAATCCTGCCCACTATATTTAACCAACCCATTATCATCTTCACCAAATCTAGCCTTAGCAATAGCCATAACCCTATCCATACCCACTGCAATTTTTCTTCCTGCATCTTTTTGTTCTACATACATTCTAGGGCTTAGATTCCCTGCGATTAACAATGCACTTGCACCAATTAAAAAGCCAATTGATACAGGCTGTGCGTCTGCATAATCACTAGGCTTTACAATCTTATTGTGTGCGTTATCTTTATTTAAAAAGCGTAAAAAGTCTTTATCTTTTACTTCAGAATTACAAAGCCCCGCGGCTGCTTCACTCCATACGCCAAAGTCTAATACTGGACAGCCATCAATCATACCTACTAATCCCATAAAAAGATTATTGCTAGCTCCTCTCTCCCCTGCGTATTTTTGCATATCTCGCCATTCTTCATCATTCTTTAATTGCTGGATTCCATAGCTATCAAGCATGATAATATAAGAATAGTGCATTGTGCTTATACCGCCATTACTCATGCTTTGTGCGCGGATTGGTTTAAGTGGGAAAATCTCTTTATTTTTATAATCAATTCCCGTTCTAGCTAGAAAAATCGCCCTGCGGATTGCTTTAACACTGATTGTATCACCCTTTTGTATCTTTTTACTTGCATTCTTGACACTTGTTTCAGCTGTGGTGTCTTTGTAGCCATTTTTGGCATCAGCTACTACGCAGTTTGTTAGATCATTTGTTAAAGCGGCTATAAATTGCTTATCTCTTGTATCCATCATCCAAGTAGCTAGTGAATCTTTTGCCTCCTTTTCAAAGTCTATAAACTGCATTTCGCTATAATGAAATACTGGGCTTAATAAACCATTACCACTAATTTTTGGGTAAATGGTTTGGTTTAGGATTTCCATTTCATCGTAATTTGTTTGAAATTCCTCATTATCTTGGACTCCCATGCCAGTTAGTCTTGCTTTAAGTCGTGGGCGGAATGGTTGTTTATTTGCGATTTGATAGCTTCTTATGCCTCTGTCGCTTCCCTGCCCTACAAGTGGTTCAAAAGGGCTTTTAATCCAGCTCATAGACTCTATTTCTTTGCCGATTTCAATGCCTATGTTAGGGTTATTCATAATATCTGTTAGAGTGTAACTCATTTTTAGCTCCTGTGTTGTGAGTATTTGTTTTGTATATTAGTTTGTTTTTGTATTCATTTAAAGGGGGGGATATTTTATTTTTTATTTTTTAAAGCTTTCATCTTGTGGTAACATTGTAATGATTTTAATACTTTTATAGTAGTCATTATCGCTTAGATAACTCCTACTATAAAAGTATTAAAAAACATTAAAAGCCTACCATCAATCTTAAAAAGCTTTGTTTGTCTTTTGCATGGTTTTATGGCTTTGTTTGCTTTGTGGTGTTATTTTATGTTGTGTAAAAACATGTTAAAAACAAAGCCTCCTTTCTGTAAAAAACAGAGGCTAATAAAACTTAAAGCATTCCATTTTGTATTAAATTATTCAAATTCTTATCTGTTGTATTTTGTGGTAAGCCATGATTCTTTCCATCGATTGCAAGTTGTGTAACAAGTTTGCCTATTTCTTTTTGTAGAAAAGATTTATCGACTTTGTGTTTTAGTGTAACTCTATGTGTGATGCATAAGCGATAATATGTTACCCATTCTCTGTTGTCATTTTCACCGCCCCATCGCTCTTCCACTTGATACGCTTCAATGCTAAACTCCCCTGTTGCAATGCTATCTACATAATAATATTGTGTTTCTTGTGTATGTCTAGACCCATCGCTATCATAACTTACATTAAATACTTTATGATTACTATCTGTATATACTGAATCTACTCTTTGAAACTCGTATTTTTTTAGGGTTAAATCTGTATTGCTTAGATTAACCTGTCTTAAATAAAATCTTTTATCTGCATTTTCTTCTTTACTCTCAAATTCCTTTTTCTTTATCTCTCTTTGTTTTGTGTAGTTTTCTATAATCTTTTTTGCTTCTTCTTCACTTGGAGGGGTTCTTTTGTCCTGTGTTTTTTCTTTGCAAATATGTGGGGAATAAAACCATGCCTCTTTACTCTCTGTTAATTCTACAAAACCAAATTTAAGCTTACTCTCTTCACTTAATTGAGTATATAAATTCATATAATCTCTATAATATCTGTCTATGCTTTCATCGATTAAATCAAGCTTTAAATAATGCGTGATTTTTGGTTGATAGCCCTCTTTATATCTGTTTTGTGAATCTTTTAGCTGTTTATATGCCATTTGGTTATTAAAGCGTTTTATGCTTGGATTTATTTCTTGCTCTTGCATATCCATTGGAATATGTGATTTTACTTCGCAAATATCGTTAAATTCTAGTAAAGCCTTATATCTTTTGCAATAATGCAAACTGCATAACGCCAAAACGCCGCCTTTTACCACTTGTGCGACTGCTGCCTTGTGTGCTAAATCTTTTGTAATATCAATTTCTTGTGCTTTTTCTAGCTTTATGTCAAAGCCTCTTTTGCTATACTCATAGTCATAATGATTACTGCCTGGCATTTCTTTACTCTGTCTGTTTCGCATAGTATCTAAAATCTTGCCCTCATTTTCATTTGAATGCTCTCTTTTTTCTTGTGGGTTTTGTTCTTGTGGTTCTTTTGCAAAGTCTATTTCGTTAGTATCATCTTTTCCGGGTGCTGTTGGGTTTATATCTGGTATTGCCTGACTTAAATCTTTAGCGCTTTTTCTCATTACCTTTTTTACTCTTGCTTTAAATGCGGGTAGATAAACATCCATAATATACATTATGCTTATCTCATTAAGCTCAGCATAACCCTCTTCATGCACTAAGTCATTAAACTCTTCTTTTTGCATTTCTATATAGTTTGTTACCCCGCTTAATAATTCTTGTTTATTACCATCACTAATCTTAGCCCAAGTTACAAACATCTTTATTACAAAATATAGCTCATTTATATAGTCTGGGTATTTCCAAAATTTTTTAGTAAGAGTATGGGCTATTTCTAATCCTACTTGTATTAAAGTGATCATAAGACTTACAATCTGGCCTATTACTGGGACAAAATTAGCTCCAATATTTGCAACGGTTAAAACATAATTGGCTACATCTTTTGTTAATGCAACAATACCCCATTTCATATCTTCTAATACTTTAAGTCGTCTTAGCTTTCTGTAAAAATGCGTAGCTAAATCAAAGATTAAATCTATTTCTTCATTATCTAAAACAATCATTGGTAAATTATCACTTTTAAAGCTTGTTAGCATAAAGGGATATTGGTCTAAAAAGCTTTGATTGTAGGGATAGGTGTCTTTTCTTATGTCTTCTATTTTATACATGTTTGTTTCCTTTTAACTGCAAACTAGCGACTTTAAAGCGTGAAGTATTGCGAGGCAATTTTAAGGGTTACCAGAGCTTTTTTGTGAGGGAGTGTATATAAAATACATTGAGCGAACAAAAAAAGCGATAATTCCCTTAAAAGTGTCCGCAAGACAAACGCTACTAAGCCTTAGCGTTTTTTGATTGTGTATAACGCCTCATAAATCTTTTTCAACCTCGCTTCACTGATTTGTTCTTCATTAAATGCAGACATATACGCATTTCCATTTCTAACAACTTCTATAAAGTCTTCAAGTGTTAGGATTCTATCTTTTATGGGCAAAACTAGATTTTCATTTGTTACATGACATTTTTCACACTCTGTGCCACCTAAAGCTCTTATATTTGCTTTTAGCTTTTCTACCTTTTCCTCTGCTTGAAGTTTCTTTTCCTTATCTCTTAGTGTAATTAAAATCGCATTGCCAGAATCAATTGAGAGGGCAATATCATCTAGCCTTTTATTTGTTTGATAGACAAAGAAAACAAATAATAAAGCTATAGCAAATAATATTTTTTCCATCATGTTAAATCCTTTTTATGCTTTTATATTTGTGGTTTCTTTTTGTATTGCTTTGATGTCTGTTTGTATATGTTCTTCTTTAGTGTGGGGTTGTTTTATGTTTTCTTCCTCTTGTGCTTTATTTGCTTTTATGGCTTGTCCTATAAATGATTCTGCTTTTATTAAATCTTTTAATTCGTCTTTATATCGATTGCGCATAAGTCTGTATATTTCTAGTTTTATTGCCACCCATATTAAAATACTTATGTTAAAGGGTGTTGTGCCAAGTAAGATAATAGCTACAAGTTGCAAGGTTTGATATTCTTGCAGGGCATCACTTTTAAACATAGCAGAAACGCTTAAAATAACAACTAAGCTAACAAAGAATTGCATTAAAGCGCAAAAGCTTAAAAACTTCCACTTCACACCCTTTTCATTAACAAAGAATTCTACACCTCGACTCATATATTCCATAGCATAGAATATACTTATGCTTAAGAATGGGAGTATAAAGAATTGATAATAATCATAAATAATATTTCCGATTGTTCTTAGCATTTTGCTTTTTATCCTTAATGGTTTATTTGTGTTTGTTTGTCATATTGAATGCCTAGTATGAAATATTTATCATTTTGAGATTTGCAGTTAGTGTAAAAAACTCACTTGTAAAGATTTTCGCTCAAAATGACAAGCTAAAAGCCCTTTTATAAAAGGATACTACACGCTAGGCATACAATAAAACAAATCTTAATTAATCCCACTACGCATATGCTAATAATGGGGACTTATGCTTTATTGCCTAAAACATAAGCGAACATATTTATTATATTTACTTTTTTAATTGAAATATAGGGGCTTGTTTTATTTGGGATTTTGTGGTATGATAG
>NZ_FZMS01000002.1 GCF_900198365.1 Helicobacter bilis
GAAGTTGCGAAAGCTAGTGACAACATAATCGGCGATAATTTTATATTAAAAGAGAATGACATAAGTCCTTCATCGCAAGTTTCTATTAATACCAATATGGAGCAATGGATAAAAAATGCTGCTGATATTTCTGCAACTTCAATTCATGCAGATTTAACAAAATTAGCACAAAAACACCCCGAAATGTTTAAAAAGCCAAGCGAAGCGTTTAAATTATTCTTACAAATTAAAAATAATCCTACGCATTTTTTAGAGAACAACAGAGAAGATGTAGCACTCATTGCAAAAATGATAAATGATAAGAAAATTGGCAAAATGGGAGTTAAAAAAGATGATGGCGAAGTCGTGCATTTAACAAATAGGGATATTAGACCAAAAGACAATAAGGCTAATCCGCATAAAACTCTAGCGGTGGAGCCGCCAACTCACTACCACACTTCGGCAAAAGCAGAACAAGGCGATGGTGCAAAAGCACATTCACTAGAGCGAACTAATGATAGCATAAAACAAGAAACAAACAAAGACACAGACCCTATAACAAAACAACAACTAGACCAATTTCAAATATTACAAGAAGCACAAAGGGCTTATGACAAGCTAACAACAATAAAATATGCAAACAAACATATACAAAAACTTAAAGAGAGTTTTCAAAATGGAAATAGAATTTATAGTTTAGAATTGGAGGGATTAACCCACCCCACGAACTTAAATCGTAGCCCTAAATCTAAAGGGGTGGAAGACTCTCATCACGATGATGTCGGAGCTACTCAAACGACTCGGCTATTTGAGAATCATGGTGGCATTATACCACAAACCCCAAAAGATAATAGCGACCCATTAAAAACTTTTGAATATTTTAAAGATGACTTTATTAAAGCTTATCCCAAAGCACTAGAATTTCACGATGGACACATGCCAATGGCAAATTATCTCTCACACTATGCAAAAAAGGAAATACAAGAAGCAAACAAAGCCTTATTCAACACTGCAAAAGATGAGTTTAGTCAGGTATTAAAAGACATAGGGTTTAAACAACATGAGATGAAGCCAGTGATAGATTTTACAAATAAATATGATATTGAATACTCTTTAACAAAAGTAAGAGAATATTTAGATTACGCACAAAAGCATTATGATACTCTCCCACAAGACCAACAGACTTTAGCAAAAGATTTACTCAAACATAAACAAGATATACTCAACATATATGAAAGCAAGATGCCACAATACCAAGCATTAGATAAAAAGCGTATGTTGATGAGTAGCTTTGATAACAACGCAAAGATTCTAGGCAGTGATGAATACAACTTACTTAAAAATCTTGTTGATGAACTCTATATACCACAAACACCAAAAGAAATCATAAAACAAGCAAGAAAAAGTGGTAAAAGTGTAAAAGAAACAAAAGAATTACTACAAAAACATAATAAAGAGATACAGAGCATAAGAACAGAGATTAGAAAAGATATTGCAACAAGGCAAAAAAACATAGAACAAGGATACATAGACCTAGTAAGCAGCCATCATACAAAGATAGGAAAAAAAGGCGGATATGTATTTAAAAAGTATTTAGAAACCGATAAGAAAAAACAAAGCTATTTATATGATGGTTTTAATAAAGAATCTTTAGATAACTATTTACAATTAGTCAAAGAAAACGCACCTTTAAAAGAGAGAAACAAGGCACTAGACAGGCTTGTAAATGAAAGACTAGAAGCAGAAGCAAGATACCGCCAATTACAAAAACAACAAGAGGAATTAGAGGAAAAACAACTACAAGCATTTGATGAAGAATCTTTTATTAAAAGCTTAGAGGGTAAGAGTAAAGATGAGTTAGAAAATATTCAAGGCGATTTATGGAGTAAAAGCAGACATAAAAATAGCGATATACCATTTCCAGTAATATCTAGAATGTCAAACTTAGTTATGTGGATACGAGATAAAATCCCACAAGCTGCCTTTAAGAATGATGAATTAAGAGAAGCGATTAAATCCTTAAGAACACAAAAAGAATATAAAGATGATATAAATTCTATACAATATTTTAAAGAGAACAGAGCATATATAGAACAAACTTTAAACATTAAACCTATAAAAGAATTTGGCACAAACTATGCAGAACATTATCACAGCGGTGAAACTGCTATACAAAAACTCATAAATGAAGCACAAGCACATAAAGAAAGCGGAGCTAAGGGCGAGTATAAAGGACAAGTTGCAGGAGCATTTCATCGTAAAGAATTAGGGGATATTGATTTAGTTTGGGGAGAAATCACTGACCTTGAAAAACATAAAGGATATGGATTAGCACACATACTAGATAAGCACCCAGATTTTGATATAAGATTAATCCCTGAAATTATAGAAAAAGGAAAGATAGAAAAAACTTATAATGGATATAATATAGTTACTGATGATTATATTGTAGGGTTAAACAAAGGATTTAAAGATAAAGAAGGAAATATTATAAATGATAGTAATGTTTGGGTGGTAACAAGTTTTGAACCGCAGGCAAAATTAAAATAGGAAGCTAGTAGCATAGCATCCGTTACTAGCAATTACATTGAGCCGATGCCTCAAAAACCTAACCCCATTCTACCACAAATTCCCAAATAAAACAAGCCCCTATATTTCAAACAAACAATAATCTACAATAACAAAAAAAAAGTAAAACAAAATGCAATACAACATAAAAATAAATCCATAGCTTTGGAAGTATAACTAAAATATTACTTTTTGAATATCTCAATAATATTACTTATGCTATCTTTTAAAAATTTACCCAAAACACACACACAATAAGAAATAAGCCTATTTTGTTTATAAGCCCTATATAGAACTCGCTGTCTTTCTTATTAAAACAATTATAAAAATAAACATTTAAACCAGCATAAGCAAATATCCAAAAGAAAATAAAGTAGATTTTAAATTTTTTAATTTGATAACCGCCAAAAAATAGCCCCACAAGGAATCTGCCTAAAGCATTTACAATCTTTGCATTTTCTTTTAATGCTTCTGTATCATCAAGGAGTTTTTCATTTTCTGCTTTTTTAATATTTTGCTTTGATAGTTCATTTTGGTATTTTATTTCTTCTAGTTTTGCCGTGTTTGTTGCTAAGTCTTTTGCACTAGTTTGCGGAGTGGCATTCTCTGGCATTTGATTAGACATAGACATCTACACCTAGTTTATTTAATCGGTATTCCATAGCAAGAGATGAGACACCAAAATAACTCGCCATAGAATCTAAAGTGTATTTATTACCAGCAAGTCGCAGGACTTCATCTTGTGGCATTAATAGATTTGCGGCAAAAGTGTTAGCCTCTATCTCTTTTTCATCTAGCCCCAAAGATGAGCTAGTGTCTCTTTTGCTAGTATGACTTGTTCCGTCATTGTGTAATATAAAATGCCCTATCTCGTGTGCTATACTAAAAACTTGCCTAGTGATATAATCCGTAGCTTCTACAAAAATCTTTTTTTCTTTATAAAAAATCTGCCCTGATACATCACGGGGTAATGAAGCAGTAAAAACCTCTAAGTCATAAGCCTTAGCCACTAGTATAGGGTCAATAGGAAATATATTTGTAACCTTGCTTCTTGCAATGTCCGCTTGTGTAATGACAAACTGCTCTCGTGTGTAATTCATAGTAAACCCTTCTTATCTGCCCTATCATACCACAAAATCCCAAATAAAACAAGCCCCTATATTTCAATTAAAAAAGTAAATATAATAAATATGTTCGCTTATGTTTTAGGCAATAAAGCATAAGTCCCCATTATTAGCATATGCGTAGTGGGATTATGCTTTAAGGAAAACAAGATTTTGCATTCAAGGCTTTTATCCTGTGAAAATATTTGAATGATTTCATGCTTTTTATGACTAATCCCTACTATAAGGAACCATTAAGATTATCAACAATCAAAAGCTGGTTTTATTTTTCATGTTTATTTTCATTTTTTTTGCAAGCATAAACAAAAGTTTCGCTCGTGCGAGTGATGGCGGTAAATATATTTTACATAAGGTTTTACTCGCAGTCTAACAAGATAGTGTTGGCTTGGTGGGATACAAACCCCTCTAGCTTAAGCTATTTTAAGTGTAAACAATAAAATAGCTTTATTCGAGAGTGGCAAAAAAATATATAAGTTGTAAAAAAATAAAAAATGAATCATTCATAAAACTTATCATCTAGCAATATGAAAAATCACACAACACACTAAGTGTTGCACAAAAAAAGAGTATATGAAAAAGGAGAAAATGTCTAGAAAGTATATTTCAATTCTGTTCTAGTCTTAAAGAAATCTATATCGCCTACCAATGTTGCTGCTAGGAAAGAAAGCTCTAGCTTATCAAAAAACTTATAGGTAATATGCGGTGTGATTTCAAAAAAACTTGCATCTTTAATAAATGTCTGCTTAAGTCCATTCACTGATATTGCGGAATTATGAGGAGAAACTTTAAGCATAGGCACATAAGTATTACCAAATACATACGCTACATCAAGTCCCACTTTTAATGGAATCTTAAAGCCGTATTCAGCTGCTATATAGGTTACATTGATACTTGAGTTTTTAAAGCTACCAGACCCTAGCATACCTAAGCCCTCATAGGTTGCTGTAAGGTTGCCATTCCATATTTTTCCTGCGGTATCAATGCCACCTTTATAGTCTAAAAGTGTGCCATAGCCATCGCCAAAGCTTCCTAGATATCCAGCTTTTAGAGAGAATTTATCAATAGCAAGTTTTGCTTGAATGTTATAAAGTCCGCGAAATTTTGCTGCATTTGCCAATTCCGTATCAAATACTCTATCTATGCTTTTTCCATTTAGTCCAAGATAAAGATGGGGCTTACCATTTAATGCCGCCATGCTTGTTTGTGCAAGGATTGAAAGCTTCATAGAATCACCCAGCTTCATGCCATACTTTGCCTCACCATAAAGCAAAAAGTCCATAAAGCCATAGATATTTCCCACATAGACATTAAAATCTAAAGCCTTATTCATCACATTACCACCCATACCAAGCAATGTGAGATTATTACCTATGCCAACACCCGCGGCTGAAGTATGATCGTTGCTTGATAATCTTGTGCGGATATTATATCCTACATGATCGCCACTCCAGCTATCATAGAATGAAGCGTGGTATTTAATGCTACCACCATCTATTTTTTGCTTTGCATTAGCCACAAAGCCTGTGCCTAAATCCACTTTATTATCACTCAGTGGTGAAGAGATATTAATCTTTCCTGCATCAATCTTTGTGCTAAAAGAACCTATATCAAATTCTTTACTTGCAAATATTTGTGAAATATTGAATCTATCTGAAAAGTTATTTGTAAATGCAGTCCCACGACCACCTTGCACAGCACCATTTGTGTTGCTTCCTACATCTGGTGTGCTTGATCCTTGAGAGAAGAAAAGACCGGCAGTCGCACTAAAGCCATGTATCTTACCACTTGTTACATCAAGTTTTATTCTATACTGCTGACTTTGCCCATTTTGTCCAATATTATCAAATCCATTAATAGTAAAGAATCTCGCAAAGCCAAAGCCGCTAACTTTTGCATTTGTTACTAAATCTTTTAGTTTATTCTCTTTTTTTGCAGGTGCTACTGCTACTTCTTGTGTGGCAGAATCTTGTGCTACTTGTTCGTTATTTTGTGTTTGTGTCTCTGCAAACGCCACTTGGAATAATGCTCCTGCAAGCACTACTGAAAAAACTTTCTTCATCATGATCTCCTGATCTTTGAAATGTTTGCGGTATTGTAAAAGCCCTTTGTAAAAGCAAAAGTTCGTCTATGTAAAATGTGTATCAAATCTCATTTTTATATTCGTTTTGGAATCTAAATAATACAAATAGCTAAAACTTGAAATATAGCTTTTATAATTAAGGTATTTTGTATGGAAAGGATTTATATGCGTTGGGTTAAATTTATCGGCGTTGCGTGCATTGTACTGTGTTTATTTGCGGGTGGTGTTGCCTTTGATATTTTTGTAGTGCAGAAATTTACGCATAAAAATGTGGTAGAAGCAACACAAAATAATCACATAGAAATCTCACAATCTATTGAAACTTCAAAGGACATTAAGCCAGATTTATTGCAAATGGATCTTAGCATAGTAGAAAGCAAGATTCTAAAAAATACCCCCACACTTACAGAATCACAAAGAGAGCATATCACAAAAAAGCTAGATTCACTCATCACTCTAGCCCAAGCAAACAAGGATATTTGTAAATATAGCCCTTATACTTTTGGACCAACTGAAACCTATGACTACAAGAATGAGATGAAAGCTGGATATAGCATTGCCTTAAACATAAAATGCAAAATGAAAGAAGAAACTTATAAGCAGTATGAAGAGTTTATATCGCAAATAAAAAGGGTTGTATATCAAGATGAATGGCTAGATTTTAGAAATCATGCGTTTAAATTTGTTTTGTCGGATTCACTCCAAGAGACACAGAAAATTGCACTAAGAGAGCAAATCATAAAACAAGCAAATACACTAAAAGATGAATACAGCAAGAATCTCAATGCAAAATGCAATATTGCAAATATGTCATTTCTAAACACTCCACTCTATGACAATCCAATGTATGCGGTGGATAGAAAAATACTAAGTTATAATGCAAATGATTTTACAAGTCAAGGCAATGTGGATTCTAAAATCGATATAAAAAGTCTTATGGAATCTTTTGTTGTTCCATTAAAACTTAGCATGAATGTAAAATTTACATGTAATGTGCTTTAGCTATAGTTGGGATATGTGGTAAAACGAGTGCATATTACACCTTATCTTAGGATTGTGTTGGGATAGATTCTGTATTGAACTTTCATATTTTTTTGTAACAAGTAATGTGCGGTTATGCTAACTAAAAAATGGGGGATGGGATTAGATTCTATATAATTAGAAAATTAACAAGCTAATAAGGTTTAAGTGCCAAGCAAAAAGGAGTTAAAATGTAAATGCGCTTGAATCTTACAAGTGAAGGCCATAACATTTCTTTTACTGCCCAATCTTTTCCATTACGCCATCGTCATTAATGGCGACTTCAAACATTTCAGAATCTTGAGGAAAAATTTTGTTCGTTGCAGGTGGGAAATGTCGTGTTAGAATGATTTGATTGCTATCTTTCCAGCTTGATTCTGTTGTGAGTTTTGCAATACCTAGCATTTTTTCTATTGCCTTGCCTTTTTGTGTGTTTTCGGTGCGTAGCCTTTGTAGCTGTGTCGCCATATCTTTTTGCTTTTTTATTTGTCGCAATAAAAGCACATAGAATCCTAGCGTTTTCTTAGTCTCTGCATCAAGCTCAAAGCCTTCTTTCTTACTTCTGTCAATAACAGGTTTTAGATTATCAATGATAGGTTTTAGCTTTTGTGTTTTATCTGCTAATGCCCTGCAAAACGCTACGCGTGCGTTAATATCATCTTTTAGAAGTGAGTCTAGATGAATGATACTTGAGAGTTTTTCTCTATTCTCAAAATTAGCAAAAATATCAAAGCTTATTTGATTTTCATTGCCATTAATCGCTTTTAGATGAAGTTTCTCACAAAATTTAATATGCGTATTAGAATGCAGATTAGAAACCACAATGCTATCGCCTACAATCTTTGCACCTTGTGCATCAAGCACATTAATGCTTCCACCATAGACCTTGCCACTCTCTAGCTTATCGATATCAGCTTCTTTTGCATATAAGATTCCCTTATGGATATTGATACTTGCTTCATCGGCATACATAACTGCACTTTGATGGGTTTGTCCGTTAATTGTTAGTTTTTTTGCTTTAATGATGACTTTTTCACCAACCGTGCCTTTGATATTCACCACTTCGGCTTCAATAATCGCACCATTTTGCACCGCATCTTTTGTCTTATCTGGGCAATCAATATCTACCTCTGCCATTTTCTCAACACCGCCCAAAATACTATTTGTGCGACCAACTTGCTGAAAAGTGCCTATATCAATAAGCCTTAATCCAGTCTCTGCAAACTCTACAATACCATGTCCATCTGCCTCGTATTTAACGACTTGACCTTCTTCTACTTTTCTTATACCATTACCAGCTTCAGGTGGGGCTTTATACCTAAATGTCCCACTTTTAAACTCTTTAGAATCCCCCTTGCCATCTTCATGTTTTGGTGTATTTAAATGCAAGTTTTTCATATCTATAAATTCACCCTGCAAGTTTCTACCAGAAGTAGGTATGGAATCTTTTAAGAAAAAGCCGATAGGATCACCCTCTGCAACCGCATAAAGTGCGTTTGGCATGGGACTTTTATAATTTTCTCTACACCATTTCTCTTCTAAAAGATTTGTAAAACCTTGTTTTTTAATATCTGCTTTTGAGCGTAAGAATATAAATCTTTTCTCTTCCATAATCGTGCATGGTGGCGTAAAATTCTCACTTATAATCTTATCCACACGCATTTTTATCTGCTCTACGCTTGTAATAATAATGTCTTTTTGTATAAGAAATGCGGTGATATAGTCAGCGAGTTGAGCCTTATATTGCTCCCTATCATCGACAAAAAAGCCTTCTTTTAAGATTAAAACAGCTTCTAAATGGCGATAACTAAAAGCAAAATTTAACTTCGAAAAATCATATTCTTTTGGTGTGATTTCAATATCAAATGTTTGATAGATTTCATCACTTGTTTGATTATAAGTTTCTTTAAAAAAGGTTGGGGCTAAGACTTTATCATCTTTTTTTAACATTGTATGTGTATGTGCAACATGAAAATTACAATCATTAAAACTCAATTCAGAATCAGCACAAAACTGCGTAAGCTCTCTAACCCAATCACGCACACCTTTGAGTTTCTTTTTCGCAAAAAAAGTCATTGCCTTAACCTTAAAATCAAATTTTGTTTGTTACAATAGTTATCCCAAAAAATATTGCATATTCTACTATATTTTTGTAAAGAGTATAAAAAATGTTAGAAAAACATTCAAGCGAAAACATTAAAACGATAGATAATAACAAACAATTAAATATAAAACAAAACAGGCTTAAACGATTTTTTCTTACTAATGCTTCTGGAATCTTGTGTTCTCGTGTTTTTGGATTTTTGCGTGATGCCATTCAAGCAGCAGTGCTTGGGACAAGCATTTATAGTGATATTTTCTTTATTGCCTTTAAGTTTCCAAATATGTTTCGGCGTGTTGTGAGTGAGGGGGCATTTGTGCAAAGCTTTTTGCCATTTTTTCTTAGTGCGAAGAGAAAAGGGGCATTTAGTGTGAGTATTTTTTGGATTTTTCTTTTTTTCATTCTCATTTTAAGCATACTTGTTATGTGGTTTGCCCCTTTTATTACAAAGATTCTAGCATTAGGTTATGATGAAGAGAGGATTAATCTTGCTATGCCACTTGTGCGTATTCACTTTTGGTATCTTATATTAATTTTTATTGTAACTTATCTAAGCACACTACTGCAATATAAAAATATCTTTTGGGTCAATGCCTATAATACCGCACTTTTAAATATTGCCATGATTGTGGCTATGCTGCCTTATCAGTTTCAAATGAGTTTAACCGAAAAAGAACTTTTTGAAGCAGTGTATATATTAAGCTATGCAGTCCTTATTGGCGGTGTGTGTCAAATACTCATTCATTTTTATCCGCTTTATAGGGCCGGATTATGGAAGTTGCAGTATATTGGTATGCTTTCACTCAAAAAATGGTATAGAGATTCTAATATGACTATAAGTTTTAAGGGGATAAGATTTGGGGGTAAAGATTCTATTACTTGTCATGTTGAGCGTAGCGAAATATCTCATATAGAATCTAATTCCGCCTTAAATACCGCAAACAATCTAGATTCTAAACAGAATCTAGAATCTAAAAAAAGCATAGATAAAAATTCTGCGGAAGTATCTTTGAGTGATTTTGTGGGTTGTGCAGATATTGCAACAAGGAGTTACCTAAAGGGTAATGACGCAGTTTCAATATCAAACTCCCGCAAAATCACCAAAGAGACAACGCAAGACTCAAGATTCTATACAAAAGCAAAACACAACATCTTACGCTTATTTGCTGACATTAAAGCCTTTTTCAAAGCCTTTTTCCCTGCTATGCTTGGGGCTTCTACCGCACAAATTATTGCTATTATTGACTCTAGTCTTATCACACTTTTGCCAAATTCAGATGGGGGTGTCAGCACACTAAACTTTGCAAATAGAATCTTTCAGCTTCCTTTAGCAATCTTTGCTATTGCTATCTCTAGTGCATTATTCCCCACCATTGCAAAGGCGATTGAGAGAAAAGATGAAAAAATAGCTTTGCAGAATCTAAAAACAGCCTTTTGGTTTTTACTCATAACACTTTCTATTTGCACGCTTGGTGGCATTATGTTAAGTAATGAAATCGTATGGCTTTTATTTGAGAGAAAGAACTTCGTAAGAGAAGATACCCTGCAAGTTGCATGGGCGTTTATCGGCTATATGGCAGGACTCTTAGCCTTTGGCTTAACGCGGATTTTCTCCCTCTGGCTCTATGCGAAAAAGCAACAAGCAAAAGCGGCAAAATACTCTGTCATCGCACTTGCGGTTGGCACACTGCTTTCTGGAATCTTTATCTTTTTCATGCGATATTTTAGTATTACAGATGGCATACTTTGGGAATTGCGTTATTTTATAGTCGCACTGGCTGGGAGTATCGGTGGTGTTGTGCTTTTTGTTTTCAATATAAAAGCGTTTGGGATTCACAATTTTTTAGCTATAATCTCGCATAAAAAATACGCCTTTTACCTACTTTTAGCGCTTGGCGTAACCTTTAGTATATTACAAATTTTCAAGCAATTTTTTCACATTACATAACACTAAGGAAGACAATGAAAGTTTATGATTCAAAACATAGAGATAAAATAGATCTTGTTCCGCTTAACTCAAATGAAATACGCATGTATATATGCGGTCCAACCGTTTATGATGATGCACATTTAGGACATGCTAGAAGTGCTATTAGCTTTGATTTACTCGCAAGATTCTTGGAAACAAAAGGCTATAAGGTTATAGTCGCTAAAAACTTCACAGATATTGATGATAAGCTGATTAATAAATCCTTTCAAACACAAACTCCGCTCAATGAATTAGCAAAGCATTATATCGATAAATACTTGCAAGATATGGAATCTTTAAATGTGAGAAGAGCCCACTTTGAGCCTCGTGCAACGGAGTTTTTAGAATCTATGTCAAATTTTATAGAATCTTTATTGCAAAAAGACATCGCGTATCGTTTGCCTAATGGAGATATTTGCCTTGAAGTAAGCAAAGATAAGAGTTATGGCACATTAAGTAAGCATTTAGATGATACAGATTCTGTGCATAGAGTTGAGATAGAAGAGGGCAAGAGAGACCAAAGAGACTTTGTATTATGGAAAGCATACAAGGGAGAAAATGATATAGGCTATGAAAGCATACTAGGCAAAGGCAGACCCGGTTGGCATATTGAATGTTCTGCTATGATTGATTCTGTATTAGCATATAAAGACAAGGAATTTTGCATTGATATACATGCTGGTGGGCAGGATTTATTCTTCCCACATCATGAGAATGAAGCCTCGCAAACTCGCTGTTTGCATAATAAGGAACTTGCAAAATATTGGCTACATAATGGCTTTGTTACCATTAATGGTGAGAAAATGAGTAAGAGTCTAGGAAATAGCTTTTTTATTAAAGACGCATTAAAGGTATATCATGGCGAAATACTGCGTAACTATCTCATAGGCACACATTACAGAAGCCCACTGCATTTTAATGAAGAAGATTTATTGCAATCAAAAAAAAGGCTTGATAAAATATATCGCCTTAAAAAACGGCTTGATTATGAAAAAGATTCTATACCTAAATTTTTACCATTTTCTAATGACATAGAATCTATAGATTCTACAAATGAAGATTCTATAAAAGCAAATGAATGGGAAGAGTTTTTTAAGCCTTATATGAGTGAGATTCTAAAACAAGCTACAAAAGATTTTAGTGAAAAGTTTTTAGAATCTCTTAGTGATGATTTAAATATTTCACTTGCTTTAAGTGTAATTGAAGAGTTTATAAAAGAAGCAAACAATCACCTTGACACACAACCAAAGGATAAAGCCTATAAAGCTCAAGCAAAGGCAAATCTAGCATTAATCGACTTTGTGCTAGGACTTGGGACTTTAAGTTATAGCGAATATTTTCAGCTTGGTGTAAGCGATGAAGAAAAGTTAAAGATTGAAACTCTCATAAAAGAGCGACTAGAAGCAAAGGCAGCAAAAGATTTTGTAAAAGCAGATTCTATTCGAGAGACTTTGGAGGGTATGGGTATAACTATAATGGATAAAAGCAAAGAACATACAGAATGGGAGAAATTTTAGATTTTGTTTTTCTAAATTAAGTATTCTGTGAAAAATTCGCAAATATTTTTGAGTTTTCATGTAGAATAACAAACATCAGTTTTAATCGTAATGTTTATATAACAGAATCTCTGCTTGCAAAATAAACAAATCAAGGTGGCATTATGAATATTTTTACAAGGTTATTTAAGGTTAGCACAACAGGAACAAAAATCAAGATTCTAGCGTTTGCAATATTTTCAAATATGGCTTTTGCTGATAGTGAGAGTTTGCAAAAGTTGTTTAAGGAATATAATGTAGGCAAAGACAAATAAGAGTATATCAAAAAGCAATGCGATAAGGAAGTCCTTAAAGATAATTTCAAGGATTTAAGTAAGATATAGCAAATCTATAAATTTGAAACAACGCAAATTGATTGTGAAGTGCAAAA
>NZ_FZMS01000095.1 GCF_900198365.1 Helicobacter bilis
CCACCACATGCAATAAATACACTAGCTAAAGCACCACAAATAAACAATTTACCGAAGTTTTTAAACTCATCTTATATCCTTTATGTTTAGAATTGAAACCATATATTAATATCTTAAAAATTACATATATTTTTACATGTAGAAGAAAAATTTATAATTTTTAAGATACAATACATAGAATGATAGAAGAGAGTTAATTGGCATACTACAATGTAGTATGAAATACCACACAATCGCAAATTCGTAGATTCTAGTTTCTAAAAATTACACCCCAAACCCTCTGTCCTATCCAAATTTGACAGAGTTCTAGTTTCTTAAATTTCATTCATAAGGCTAATTTCGTGAGTTTTCTCATTTTTACACTGACTTTGCTTTGCATTTATATCCGTCCTTTTAGGTTGCCCTTGTGGGTGTATAGCTCTCTTGGGGCATTTCTTTGCTTGGGGTTTGGGGTTGTAGGTTTTGCTGATGTGGCATTTGTGTGGAATATGGTATGGGATAGCACACTCACACTTGTTGGTCTCATCATTTTTTGCATTGTGCTTGAAAAGCTCTTATTTTTTGACTTTTTAGCCTATAAGATTCTAAAATTTTTAAGTGAAAAGGGAGAATGTGGGGTTATTTCTAGCTTTAAATTTTATGTGTTTATTGTGCTTTTTGGGGGATTTTTGGGGGCATTTTTTGCTAATGATGGTGCGATTTTAATCCTAACACCACTCATCATCGCCCTTTTTGGCAAACTAGATTCTAAAGATATGGAATCTAAGCTAGATTCTAAAAATTCAGCACAGATTCTAACACCGATTCTAACACCGCTTGTGATTTTCCTGCTTATAGTGAGTTTTGTAAGCGATTTTGCTTCAAATACCTTTGTGATTTCAAATCTCACAAATATCATTGCCTTGCATTTTTTTAACCTTAATGCCCTAGATTTTAGCAAGGTTATGGCATTGCCACAAATTTTTATCATCATCGCCACTCTTTGCTTTTTTATCCTTGTGCGTAAGAGATTGCCTAGAATCTTAAGGGTTAAGATTCCAAATACGGAATCTCACACGATAGAATCTAGCACAACGCCACAACAAAGCGTGATTATTATCTGTTTTGCCCTGCTTTTCTTGCTTTTATGCGGGATTTTTATAGCAAATGCTTTTTCTCTCCCGCTTTCTTCTTTCACGCTTTTATGTGCTTTTCTTAGCCTTATTCTTGCGTATAAAAGGATTGAGATTCTACCCTGCCTTAAGGCTTCGCCCTTTGGGATTGTGGTATTTTCTTTAGGGCTTTTTATCGTGGTATTTGGACTGCATTCTACACACTCTTTTATGCGGGATATTTTTGCGTTTTTCCTTGATGATTCTCTAAGCGATAGTTTTTCTACACACACTTTAGCACAAATCTTTAGCGTTGGTGCGATTAGCTCACTTGGCTCAAGCCTTATTAATAATCTGCCTATGGTAATGCTTGGCAATCTTGCTTTAAGCGACTTTGTGGGGCTTGGGGGTTTAGATTCTGCTTTTTTAGAATCTAAAGAGTTACTCATTTACGCTCATCTGCTCGGCTGCAATGTCGGGGCAAAGCTCACACCCATTGGCTCACTTGCTACACTGCTTTGGCTTTTTAGTCTTAAGCGATATGGCATTTATATTAGCTTTTGGCAGTATATGCTAGTGGCAATGCTTGTCGTGCCTTTTATGCTGTGTATGGGGCTTTTGGGGCTTTTGGTGTATGTAGGCCTGCATAGAATCTTAATGTAATTTTAAGTTTAAATTAATCTTAGAATACTACAATTCTAGCTTTATTTTTAACTCAAAGGATAGTTATGAAAGGCAAGGTTTTAACGCCAAGTTTAATCAGCGGTGAAGATGGCAATCGCTACACTTTTGAAATCAGTGATGTATCAAATCTAGAGGGTAGAAGCGTGGAAAATCTCACGGGCTGTGAGGTGGATTTTGAAGTGAGTGAAAAAGCGGCAAAAAATATTTTCATCACGGGTGGTAGTATCAATATGGCAAATATTCAAGGGCAGCTTATGGCAAATGACACACAAAGCATTCGCTTTAAGTTTTTACTTAGCATTGGACTTTATTTTGGAGGAAGTTTTATCTCTATAATCCCATTTATAGGCTGGGTGATTGGAGGTATTTTACTCATTGCTGGGTTTGTGGTTTTTGTGTTGGCTGTGCTTGGGACAAAACGCACAAGTGAAAGCCCAACTTTGTTTAAAAACTTTATTCTCTCTATCGCGATTGTGGTGGTGGCACTTATTTTGGCTATGATTTTTGGTGGTAGTGCTTTGCTTGGGGCTCTTGCTGGATATGGTTCGTCTGGTGGATTTGGGCTTGTTGTAGCGGCGATATTGCTTATTGTTGGTAGTATTGCGGCACTTGTATATAATCTTTTGTTTTTTAGAGAGTTGGCTTTTGTTACTGGGCAGAAGTTTTTACTTTGGGGTTTGTATGCAAATATTATTGGGGGTATAACAGCATTGATCTTTATTGGCTGGTTATTTGTGCTTGCGGCTCTTGTATTGTGGATTATAGGATTCTATCAAATGAAAACTATCCGCAAACGCACTGCAAGTGATTCTATGCCTTGGTTTTAGTGTGGTGATATAACTTTACATATTGCAAGATTCTGTAATATGTATAACGATTGAGCCTTATTTGTGAATCTTTTGCGTATAGGGTGAATGGGATTTGCTTATCGCATATTAATGATATGTAAGGAATATGTGTGAAACAAATTGATTGTGTGATTATCCCAGCTCGTGGTGGTAGCAAAAGAATTCCTAGAAAAAATATGCAGCCCTTTTGTGGCATATCTATGCTTGAGAGAAGTATAGATTTAGCAAGAAGGCTGAGTGATAATGTGATCGTCAGTAGTGATGACTACTCTATATTGGAGTTTGCTGAAAGTTTAGGGGCATATCCATTGCTTAGAAATAAAGCCTTAGCAGATGATATGACACCGACTTTACCTGTGATTATCCATGCTTTACTGCCTTTTATCAAGGCTGACTCTTTTGATAAGGGATTGTTTGATTCTAATCCGCTTTTTGCTAATTTGTTTGATTCTAATACACTTAGACATAAATCACAAAATAATAAGAGTTTAGATTCTTATACTTGTCATGTTGAGCGTAGCGAAATATCTAGCATATTAAATAGAGATATTTCGCCTTTTTCAAAGGTTCAAGATGACAGGATTTTAGATTCTAAAAATTCTATTCTAAACCCATCAGCCCACATAGAATTTGACAAGAAACTAGAATCTAACAATCACGCACAAAGCACAGAAAATGCAAATACAAGTGATTCTAAAAATGCCAAAGATTCACACCACATAAGCGACAAATCACAAAATAAAACATTTTTTGAAAACCACAAAAGCACCTTAAAAAACAATAACACAACATTACAAAGCGATAAAAACACAACACAAAATAAACCTGCATTACAAATATTCCCACACTCAAAAGTCCTATGCCTTTATGCCACAGCGATGTTTGCCACAGAAGAGATTATTTTAGAATCTTGCTTTATGCTTGATAAGAATCCAAACACAGCCTATATAGTCGCCATGCTTGAAGCTTCAAAGACATTCCGCTCTTTTTGCCTTGATGAGTCTAGGCATTTAAACTTCTTATTTCCAGAGTTTATAGGCACTCGTTCGCAGGATTTGCCACAGGCTTTTATCGATGCAGGGCAGTTTTATTTGGGCAGAGCAGAAAGTTTCCTAAAAGAGATTCCTTTACTTGGGGATAAAAGTATGGGGATTATCATGCAGTACGCACACGATATTGACACCACGCTTGATTTAGCGATTGCAGAGAGTCTTTTTAGCCATATCAATAAGGGCGGGGAATGAAAATACGCATATTAACAGAGAGTGAAAAAGGCTTAGGTTTAGGGCATGTTGCAAGGTGCTATAATCTTGCTAGAGTGTTTGTTAGCATGGGGTATAATGTCGATTTTTTTGTGCGGGGGAGTGCGACTTTTAAGGATTTTATCACTGCACAAGGCAGGATTGAAGGCAAAGAAGCAGCATGCTATCCACTTGCATTACAATGGGAAGAGATAGAGAATAAGGCATTACTTCATAGCGATATTTGCATAATCGATAGCTATCAAATATGTGATTTTACCCCTTTTTTAGAATCTAGCAATGTGCTTGTAATCTTTGATGATGATGGAAGACATTTTGAGTTTTTAAAACGCATTGTGAGAGAGAAAAATAGCACAAAGGCAAAGCTTTTTTTACTTAATCTCAATGGATTCTATAACACACAGGCAATAGATAGTGATATAAAAGAGCATATATTTTCAGGCTTAAAGTATGCGTTATTGCACCCATTTTTGTATAGCCTAGATATTACAAATAGCAAGAGAGAGAGTGAATTTTTTGTATGTTTGGGCGGTGAAGATTCTAAGGATATAAGTAGTGAGATTTTTACGCAGTTACTAAGCTTTGCAAGAAGCATTGTAGTAGTTGTTGGACCAAACTATAAGGGCAGTTTGCTTAAAAGCAAATATTTATGCGACAACATAGATTCTAAAGAGTCATATAGAATCTATTCTAACATCACACAGGCACAAGTTGCTACACTTTTAGCAGATTCTAAGCACTGTATTGTATCAGGTGGTGGGATTTTATTTGAAGCCTTAAGTCTTTGCCCTAAAGTCTTTGCAATCAATCTTGCGACAAATCAAGACATACAAATAAGCACATTAGAAAAGCAGAATCTAATCCGCACAATCACACTGCCCTTGCAACCCACGATATTTGAAAGTCTAGATTCTATTAGCACCTTAAAGCCAGAAATTGGCACATATACAAAAGACTTTGCCACAGAGTTAATCTTTAATGCATTGAACCATACGCTAAAATCCAAACAAGAAATAAAAGCAAAAAACTTTCAGCTTGATAAATGCAGTGCATTTGATTTTTGCAACCTAAGCCATAAAGATTCTATGAATATACTCACATATAGGAATCACCCCTTTGTGCGAGAGAGAATGTATGGTAGTAGCATAATTAGCGAACAAGCACATATTAGCTTTTTGCAGTCCCTGCCCTATGATGAACATGCGAGATATTTCCTTGTAAAAGATACAGGGCTCTTGCAAACAATAGATGGAAACACTACGCATGATATAGGTGTGATTAGCTTTTCACGCATCAATCTCAAGCATAAAAACGCCTATCTTGGAATCTATAAAAATCCATTTTTAGCAAAACATAAAACGAAGCGATATGGGCATATACTCATGCAAATGATACAGCATATCGCCTTTTGCCATTATAATCTTTACATGCTTTACCTTGAAGTCGTTGCCACAAACACACATGCCCTAAATTTCTATGAAAAAGAAGGCTTTTCCTATCTTGGCACATTGCAAAATGGTTTTAGAATCTATGAAAACAACACTGAAACTTTCCATAATGTCTTGCTATATGGCATGAAAAATCCACATTTAGAGTGATTGGGAATTTTGTGTCTTAGAAAGCTTATGCGAGTTTAAATTTTAAAGTATGATATTGTAGCTCCAGATAGCCTTAATCAAGAGATTAAGAGTTTTGTTCACATTACACTAAGCAACTAAAAATTAGAATCAAACCAGTTGGCGATTTCACTTCGTATGGTATGTTTCAATTGTAAGCCAAATATAAAATCATCTTTTTGTGCTTTTAATAATAGACTTAAAGCTCCATTACGCAAGCGGCTAAGATAGGGGTGATCGATCTGATTATAATCACCAAGAAATACAATGCGACTTTTCTCGCCCATACGCGTGCCTATAAGCTTAATAGTCGCATCAGAAGCATTTTGCACCTCATCAAAAATCACAAATTTATTATGCAGCGTGATACCCCTAGCATGTGCTATATCCATAACTTCAATGCGGTGTTTATCAAGAAAATATTGCGTTGCATGCTCTTTATCAAAGCCTTTACTCTCGCCTTTGTATTCAATACGCTTTGCAAGGGAATGCTCCTTTAAACGCTCGATAATAAAATTTATGCTACTAAATAAAGGATACATAAAATAATGTAATTTCTGGTCTTCATCACCTTTTCTAAATCCAAGCTCAGCTTCTTTATCATTTGCTGTAATAGTATTTCGCAAATACACAATACCATCGACAACGCCCATTTTTTGCAGTGCAATACCCGCTTGAAGTGCTGTCAAAGTCTTGCCACTCCCTGTGCTACCTGTGATAATGCTTACATAATTATTCGCATGTAAAAGGATCGCATAGGCAAGTTTTTGCTCGACATTTAGCGGCAATATATAGGGCTTTTGTGTGGCAATAATAGAATCTAAATCAAGTATTTCAAGAGAGTCATTTTGCTTAATGCCAAAGTGCTTTCTCCCCGTTTCATACCGCATACTATCAGTCATATCCATTTCATCAATCTCAAAAATATGCCAATTACTAAGCTTTTTAAAAGTATCGCTTTGACTAAACTCTTCTGTATCGCTACCATCTCGCAATAGTGCTACCTTATGGATAAAACTAATCTCTTTTGGACTAGTGATTGTGGCTTGATTAAGTGAGGAAGATTCTATATTTTCTATCATGGATCGCACACGCAAAGCAATATCATTTGTAAGCAACAATAGCTTATAATCCTTTGCAATCTCTCTAAGGCGCGCATCATTAAAGCCATAATCACTATGTGCCGTGCGATATATCGTGCGTGTAATCACAAAAAGTGGCACACAAATATCTTGTGCCTGAAACACAATACAAGTAATATAATCTGTTGAAAGCTGTGGTGTTATGCTTGTCATACTCTCTTTTGAAACATTGTGAATGCGGCGGAAAAATTCACGCGCAAAATAGCCACTCTCACTTTGCTGATCCTTTTTCCTATCTAGCTCTTCTAAGACAATATCTGTGATAAAAAGTTCCATATTTTTGTGGTGTAAATCAATGAGATTCTGTGTGTTATCAAGGATAATTGAAGTATCAAGCAATACCTGCTGCATTACGCCCCTTATGCTAAAATGTGGTGATAATTTTAGCATAAAATGCGGTGAATAGCGATGAGATAGATATTAGACTTAGTTTTAGCCGTATTGTTTTGGAATCTAAATGTATTTGCTAAAGGATATTGTATAAGGTTTGTTATAATTTAGCTTTTATTAAAATATATCGAGTTGATAACATATAAAGGATACAAATGCAGGTTACGATTATTGGCAGTGGGTATGTAGGGCTTGTGGCTGGGGCATGTTTTGCCCAAATGGGAAATGAAGTGATTTGCCTTGATGTGGATTCTAAAAAGATAGAATCTTTAAAGCAAGGCAAAATCCCTATCTATGAGCCGGGCTTAGAAGAAATGGTGCGTGAGAATGCTAGGCTTAAAACTTTGCGTTTTAGCACGGATAAAAAGGAAGCTATCTCAAATGCGGAAGTGATTTTTATCGCTGTTGGCACACCTATGGGTGAAGATGGCAGTGCGGATTTAAGCTTTGTTAAAGCTGTGGCACAAGACATTGGCAGTTATATAGAGCGAGAATATGTCGTGGTGGTGGATAAAAGCACGGTGCCGGTTGGGACGGCTAGAAAGGTGAGAAGAATCATAGAATCTGCTTTAGCAAAAAGGGGGAGGCATTCAGTATTGAGCGATAAATCAGGGAGTGCTTCGCCTTGCTCATTGCAACGCACGACTAGTGCGTCTCATTCGCAAGACTTGCACAACCCTAATTTCTCATCTCAATCCTTAGAATGCCAAGATTCTAGCGACACAGATTCTAATGCGGAAGTATCTTTGCGGGATTTTGGAGAATCTGCCAACTTAGATTCTAGCAATTCTAAGATTGTGAGTGAAAAATGTGGGTTGCCAAAAAAATCACAAGGGAGTTACCTAAGCGGTAATGACCGCAGTGATTTTTCGCAGCTCCCACATTTATCGCCACAAGCTGAATTGCCAAATAACAAAGATACAACGCAAAAAATAACCTTTGATGTCGTAAGCAACCCAGAATTCCTCAAAGAAGGCGTTGCTATAAAAGACTTTATGAGTCCAGATAGAGTGGTTATCGGCACAGATTCTACAAGGGCATTAGAAGTGATGAAAGCCTTGTATGCACCATTTTTATTGAAAAGCGATAGACTCATTGCGATGGGGATAGAATCTGCGGAGATGACAAAATATGCGGCAAATGCGATGCTTGCTACAAAGATTAGTTTTATTAATGAGATGAGCCAAATCTGTGAGCGTGTGGGGGCAAATATCAATGATGTGCGGCAGGGCATAGGCAGCGACTCGCGTATTGGATATAGCTTTATTTACCCGGGCTGTGGGTATGGCGGGAGCTGCTTCCCTAAAGATGTAAGGGCGTTAGAAAAAAGTGCAAAAGATGTGGGTTATACAGCAAGGATTCTACAAGCGGTGCAAGAAGTCAATGAAAAGCAAAAAATGCTTTTGGTAGAAAAGATTGTTAGGCATTTTGGGGAGAACTTACAAGGGCTTAGCTTTTGTGTGTGGGGACTTAGCTTTAAGCCAGAGACTGATGATATGCGTGAGGCAAGCTCTTTGGTGTTAATAAATGAGCTAACTAACCGTGGGGCAAGGATACAAGCCTATGACCCAAAGGCATACGAACAAGCGAGATTCTATCTCAAAGATAAATTATCTTCTATTACATTTATGGAGAGTAAATATAGTGCGTTGCAGGGCTGTGCAGCGTTGGTGCTGCTAACTGAATGGCGGGAGTTTAGAAGCCCTGATTTTGGCGAGATAGCAAAGCTGTTAAAAGAGCCTATTATCTTTGATGGGCGGAATATTTATCAGCATTGTGGCTTAGAATCTAAGGGCTTTGCGTATTATCAAATAGGGGTTGGAAATATAGAATTATAAAAACTAGATTAAGTATATAAGATTTGGGATCTCAATGCAAAAAGATTGAGAATCTTTGTGGAATATGTTAGCCAAACTTTTAAAAGCTTGGCTGTTGGGTTTATAGAAATTATAAAATCTCTATTTAATGTCTATGTGCTTAACATTGCAAGTTATTTTTTATGAATGCCGTTAATATAGAATTTAATAGATTCTACACCATTCTTTTTTGCCCATTCATACGCACTTGACACAAACGCCCAGTGGATGTGTGAGAAAAACTTCTCCAAATACGCAGGACGCGCGTTTTTATGATCGATATAGTAAGCATGCTCCCATACATCAACTACTAGCAAAGGCACTTTATCCTCTGTGATAGGTGTTGCTGCATTGCTTGTTTGCACGATTTCTAACTTTTTTGTATTTAAGTTATACACAAGCCAGCACCAACCAGCACCAAATAGAGTTGTCGCAGCTTGTATAAATTTCTCTTTAAAGCCATCAAGCGAACCAAACTCTTCATTAATCGCTGCACTCAAATCAGCACTCATATCTGTTTTACTTGGTGAGATGCAGTCCCAGTAGAAATCATGATTATACACCTGCGCAGCATTATTAAAAAGACCGCTATTTGACTTTTTGATAATATCATACAATTCTGCATTCTCAAACTCACCACCTTTAATAAGGTTATTTAAGTTTGTTACATAAGTTTGATGATGCTTACCATAGTGATATTCAAAAGTTGTAGGGGTAAGGAAGTCTCCAAACGCATTAGTCTCATAGGGTAATTTTCTTAATTCAAACATATTATCTCCTGAAAAATTAAAATGAAGCTATATTATAATATACTTTGCTTAATATTTGTATGGTTGAAAGTTAATTAAATGTTAGATAAGTATTCATTCGTAATTAACCAGAAATTTTAGCAGACAATAAATCATATAAGTATCATAACAACACACTTCCTAATCATAGTAACAAAACCGCAATCATACACTCACTCAATAAAGCCCTTTTCGCGCCAAATAAATACCCACCATAATGATTCCTATACCTAACATTTCTATCCCATCCAAATATTCTCCGAGAATAAAAAAACCCATTAATGCCGCAACAATGGGTGTAAAAAGCAGTAAAATAGATGAAAGTTGTGTGCTTGCTTTGCCTAACACAAAATTTAAAAATCCTTGTCCAATCACCTGTCCAAAAAATGCTATCAGTGCAATTACCCAAAAATCTTTCATATCTTTGGGGGTTTCAAAACCCTCAACAAACACAGCCATAATAAAAAGCAGACTAGCTGCACCTATATAGCTAAAAAATGTGATCTCTAAGGTATCATAACGTTTTCTCATAGAATACACTACACTTAAAAATATGCTATAACACATAACACTTAAAAATGCCATAAAGTCCCCAAATGGTGTTGCGACGCTTAGTTCACCCTTACCTCCAACCAATACTATAACACCAATAAAGGCTATACCAGCGGTAACACCAAAATTCTTTTGGAATCTTTCCTTAAAAAAGAACACACCAATGGGTATCAAAATAAAACACGCAAGAGAAGCAAAAAGATTCACATTTGCGACACTTGTATTGTGCAAAGCGATATTAAAAAACACCAAATCTGACGCACAAAAGATTCCGCCAAACATCATTAGTGCAATATCCTTTAATGGAATCTTAAAAATATTGTTGCGTATATTTGCCATAAGCCAAAAGATGGGCAGCGTCAAAGCAATGGAATAGAAACCCAAATTCATAGGCGACATATCAGTGAGCTTGATAAGCACACTAGAATAGATCGTAGCGATCTGCGACAATATGGCTATAAGTGTAATGTTAAACTGCTTTAGATTCAAATAAAGTCCTTAATAGTTTGTATGTCTAATCTTTCACTATAATACAATAAAAATAAACAAACCTAAACACACTCTAATAACTTTCCTTCTTTGCAAAATATACACCAATAAGTATAATGCAAATCCCGCATATTTCAAAAATTCCAAGTTTCTCACCAAGGATAAAAAAGCCCATTAACGCAGCGATTATGGGGACAAAAAGCAATAAAAGTGAGGAGGTTTGGGTATTCACTTTGCCTAAAATATAGTTAAAAAATCCTTGTCCAATCACTTGTCCGCATAACGCAATAAGGGCGATTATCCCAAAATCTCTCATATCCTTTGGCACTTCAAAGCCCTCAAAGATTAAGGCAAGGACTAAAAGCGTAAGGCTTGAGCCAATGCAAGCAAAAAACATAATCTCTAAAGTCCCATATCGTTTTCTTAGTGAGTAAATCACAGCTAAAAAGCAGCTATAACATAGCACACTTAAGAATGCCATAAAGTCCCCAAATGGCGTTGCCACACTTAACTCGCCCTTGCCACCAACCAAGACAACAATGCCGCAAAATGCCACAATGGCCCCGATTAAAAGGCTTTTTCTAAACTTTTCCTTGAAAAAGAAAATGCCAATAGGAATGAGAATAAAACATGCAAGAGAGCCAAAAAGATTCGCATTTGCCACACTTGTATGCCGCAATGCGAGATTAAAAAACAATAAATCAAAGGCAAAAAAGATGCCTGCTAGCATCATAAATGCAATATCTTTGAATGGAATCTTAAAGACATTTCTACGCGTATTTGCCATAAGCCAGAAAATGGGCAACGCTAAGGCTATGCGATAGAATCCTAAGTTTATAGGCGACATGTCTGTAAGCTTTACAAGCACACTCGCATAGATGATAAAGCTTTCTGCAAGGATTGCAAGGAGAATAAAAAAGCTAGAATTTCTAGGAATCTTTGGGAGTTTAAATAACTTTTTTTTACGATTAGATTCTGCATCCATTTTGCGTAGTGTATGATTTTTGATAGTGGAGTTTTTGAAATTTGTCTCATTTGGGTGCGTGCAGGGTTTGGGTTGCAAAAAATGAAATTTAGAATCTATTAAGGTAGAAAGTCTATTGTAAGTTGTGCCATGAAACATGAAGAAATCCTAGAGATTTAGATTCTAGAATTATAAGCAAAAATATTAGGATATGTAGTTTTTAAAGCAAGACTAAAACTACATTGTGATTTAGACTTTTGGAATCTAGCCCATTTAAATGTTGAGTGTAAGCAAACTTTCCAAGGTCTTAGAATGCAATAGGACTATTTACGCTAAGAATAACTGCCAAACATCAATTTTTTAGTCGTATTGGTGCGATTCCAAATATATAAATCAAGCAAAAAGAGAGAAGTAGATTCTAAAATGCTATGCTGTATATCGCTTTGTAAGTCAAAAATATGGCGATTATAATGCGTGTTTAAGTCCCTTTTAAACATCGGCATTAAAGGCACATTAATGCAGAGTTTGCCATTTGGCTTTAGCACCCGCTCACATTCACGCCATACTTTTAAAAGCTCTTGAATGTAGGTTTTGTAGTCTGTAAGACTACCTAAATCCCCCCCCCCCCCGCAACTGCAGAGTGTTTTACATTTTGATAGCCATCTTTTGAGTAGTCTTTGATATTAAAATATGGCGGACTTGTGATAATTAAATCTATGCTAGATTCACTCACTTCGCTCATATTTTGACTAGATTTATAAAAGATTGTATTCATTTAGTTGAATCTTTCCTTATTGACTTTATTTAGTTTTGTGTGTTTTGCAGTCTTATTTTACCACCTTTTTGTAAGCTTCTCTCTCCCTTTCTTGCCACAAAACCACGCTTTTTATGCACTCTTTTTGTAGGGCTTTAATAAAAGATTCTATAAAGTTAAAATCAATATTGTTAGAATCTAAAACAGGCAGTAAAATCTCTGTTTCATTGAAAGTCTTTTCAAAATCTCGCACTAAAACGCCTTGAAAAATCTTTTGATTTTTATTTAGCCAAGTGATGAAAAATTGTGCGATTGTAGCATTTAGCCCACTAAATTTTGGATATAAAGTTTTAGTAAATTGCCCTGCATAAAAGTCCTTTTGCATATAGAAAAACTGCATTCCAAGCATACCTACAGCTATGCTTTCTCCCTTGATTTTATGCTCCTCGTCTAAATACTCCACATAACCTGCTATACCATTATTTAAACAAGTGCGCGTAAAGTAAGGGTATGGGGCATTTTCACTAAAGTTAAAACTATCTTTGTTTAATTGCGGATTAGACTTCACACTAAATAGCTCTTCACATTTAAAGCTTTTCCACTCTATATTGTGGTTTTTGTCATATTGAGCTAACTTTGTTAGCGAAATATCTTTGTTAGATTCTGCTTTAGATACTTCGCCCAAAGGCTCAGTATGACAGGGAAAAAAGTCAGTTTCAAGCAAGAAGGAATGAGAATGATAAGGCTTAAATTGAGAATCTTGCACTTTTTGCTCTTTGCAAAACTCTTCATACTCACTAAGGGTAAATCTTACCCCCCCCCCCCCGTTAATTACGGCATTATAGGCTTTTAGCTTACTCTCCCAGAATCTATAAAGTGTTTCAATGTGCTGTTTTTCAATGGCTTTGATAAAAGATTCCATAAAGTTAAAATTGATAGATGGCGTTGGCTTTTGGGCTAAAAATGGCGATTGCTTCGGCTCATCTGCGGTCATTACCACTTTAGGTAACTCTCTTGATTCACCTTGAAAACCGCAATTTACTAAAGAAACTTCGGCTTTGCCTTGTTTTCTTATCTCAACTGCTTTCGCATTGGATTTTGTGGTTTTGTTCATTATAAAATCTAGTTGTGCGTTTTTGTCATTTTGAGCGTTAGCGAAAAATCTAGATTCTGTGTTGTTAGATACTTCGCCTAAAGGCTCAGTATGACAAGCGGTGGGCAAAACGGGCAGTAAAACGCACACATTTTTCAAATTTTCTACATTAAAAGAGCTACTTCCCCAGCTAAAACCCATAAAAGCCTTTTTCATCACAGAAATAAGAAAATTTGCCTTATATCTATCTAATTCCCCTTTTTTAAAGGTAAAAATCTTAATCTTATCTCCAGTAAAATAAGGGCTTGTTTGATAGAAAATCGTAGCGGTATCTTGCCCAAAACTTATGGTATTTGCTTCATTTAAAAACGCTTCGTCTTCATCAATATACCCACGAATTCCATTATTAGAATCTCCTCTCGCCACATAAGGATATTTTCCATTAAACTTAATTGCATTAGCATTAAATTTTTTCTTAGGCGTGTTTATCTCAAACAACTCGCCGATTTTAAAGCTTTTCCACTCTATGTCATTTTTCGCACTGCTAGATTCTAGCTCTTTTTGTGCTAGGGTGCTTAGGGCAGTGTTAGCAAAGCTTTGCCATTCTCTAGAATCTGTAAGCGTAAAATCTTGTAAGACTTTAAGCGGCACTTCGTGCGAAATGCCGCTTACTCTCTCTCTCTCTCTCGTTTGGTGTGCTTAGATTCTCAAAAGCTTTTAGTGCGTCTTTTTCTTTTTGGCTTAAAGTATAATCGTTTAAGCCTGTAACCTTAAGATAGGCTTCAAGTTCTTGAAGACGCTCGGCTTCAAGTTCTTGAAGACGCTCGGCTTCAAGTGCCTTGATGTAGGATTCCATATAGTTAAAGGCGATTTTATAACCCTGCATTGCATTTGAGCGATAAATCGCGGATTTGCAAGTATGGATTTGTTGCTTCGCAACTGCATCTGCGTTGTCGGCTCGGTCATTACCCTTTAGGTAACTCCCTTCGCCTCCGCCTTGAAAACCGCAATTTACTAAAGAAACTTCGGTTTCGCCTTGTTTTCTCATCTCAACTGCTTCCGCATTAGACTTTGTGTTTTTGTCATTTTGAGCCGTAGGCGAAAAATCTTTTTTGGATTCTATGTTTTGAGATACTTCCCTTTCGCTACGCTCAAGGTCAGTATGACAAGCGGTAGGCAAAACGGGCAGAGATAATTTAAGATTGCTAATCTTGCTCCAAGTTGCCATATCCGCAAAACAAAAAAGCAATTTGAAATAATTCATCACCGAAGCGATATAAAGTCCCGTCTTTTTATTTAGCTCAAAAAGTGGGTGTAAGCACATAACTCTAGCGTGTGTAACCATTTTATATTCAAAGTCTCTATAAAATACATTGCCAAACATATCGCAAGTTAGCGTATTTTTAGGGAAAATTCTTGCTTTTATATCAGTTTTGCCTATCACGCCATTATTTTCTAGCCCAGCACTGACAACTTGATGTCCTTTATCGTTTAAATGAATTTTTTGTATATCAAAATCCCCATTTTGAGGCGTAAATAACTTATGAATTTCAATATCTCTCCACTCGCCCCCGTTTTGCTTGAAGTCTTTTTCAAGCTCTCTCAAACGAGGGCTAAGGGCGTTTCCCTCCATTCCTCCATTTATAGAATCTGCCTGTGTATTTTTAGATACTTCCCTTTCGCTTTGCTCAAGGTCAGTATGACAAGAATTTTTCAGCACATTACTTACTTCCCACGCGAGATACTCACTCACGCATTTTTTAAAGTCCGCTAAAGTGGGCGTTGTATCTATCTTTTTGTGTTGGTCAAAGTTCCAGTCCGCCCCACTATCACTAATGAAATCTTCTACATACACTTCGCTTAAGTTAATGGGCTTTTCATACACGCTATTATCAATCTTGGCATTCAAGCCTTGCTTGTAGATTTTAAGAATATCTTTATATCTTTGAGTGGGCTTATCTACTTCTTGCAAACTTCTTTTTGTGCGTTTGTAGCCGTCATTTCTAAAGTCTATAAATTTCACTGGCTTTTCAAAATCGTGCGGGATTTTTGCTTCAAAAATATAAATGCTTGTTTGCACTCCTGCCATAGGCTGAAATAAATCTATGGGCATTTTGATACTAGCCTTTAGCGTGTGTTTTTTAAGTATGGATTGGGTTACAGAGATAGCTTGTCCATTGCCTGCGCTATCTTGGATAATGATAGCTCCTAAGCCGTGCTTTTGCATCCTATCTAGTCCAAATTCTATAAATGGAAGTCCATTGTAATCCCAAGTGAAAGGGGGATTAAGCAGGATTCTAGTAGGCTTAAACTGCTCATATAGCGAATTGTCTGTTTTAAAGGTATTTGCCTTATAGATTTTACTTGAGCCATCACCGCGTAAAATCATATTACTCGTAGCTAGGGCAAACATCTCGGCGTTGTATTCTATCCCTAAAAGCTGCTTAGTCTTAAGCTCTAAAATGGCTTTATTTGCTTGTGTGCTGTGCTTGGCTGTGTTTTTATAGACATCTTCTATCATTTGCTCCATACTAGAGATGAGAAATCCAGCTGAGCCTGTGGCTAAGTCCATAACTCTATCTGTGCTTGTGATGTCTAAAATTTGGGTCATCATTTTGGTAACATAAGGGGGAGTTAGCACTATGCCTAGCTCCTTGCCATCGCCTAAAGCGTATTTTAAAAACTCACTATAACACTCACCCATAATGTCTAAATGCCCATTAAGCCCATCAATTTCGCTATAAATGTATGTATAAATGTAGGCGAAAATTTGCTTATTGATACTTGAGGGTTCTTTAAGAATGTGGGCTATGATTTTATGATTTGGGTTTTTTGGCTTACCCTCTTTGTCGTAATAAAATTCGGGGATTTCGTCCCTATCGGTATCTTTTCTAATCTCGTTAAAAGAATCTAACATAAGCTTTCTTTTTGCACTATCTGGGACTTTGACTTTTAAAAACTCTTCAATGCGTTCAAACACTAGTTCCCCATCTCTTAGCCCATCTTCTTGTGAGCCTTGCAGATCGGCTGGGCTTAACCCTTTAGTTAGGATTCTATACTTATTACTCATCACACTTTGCATTGATAGAATCATACCTGCGATGTAAAGCACTCTTTGGGGTGCGGTGATGTTGTGATTGTGCATAAGCTTATTAAGCTGGGCACTATGGTAGGATAAATGCCATTTACCCCTAATAAGTATCAAGTGCTTATCTTCTTCTGTGAGCTTGCACTCTTCTTTATAAAAATGTGTAAAGCTTTTTGCGTTTTCTAAAAAGTCTAAATTTGTGCGTTTTATCTCCTTATAGGCAAGTGAAGAGTCTGCAAAGACACAAGCGATTTTTACCTTTACATTTTGGCTACTATCTCCTGCTATGCCTATGGCGATGATTTCTTTGTAGTGGTCTTGCTTTTGACTTTCATTTTGCAATGCCACCCTTGCGTAATGCAAAGCACCATTAAGGGCGTATTTGCTAATGGCATCGTTAGAGAAATCTAGGGCTTTTTCATTATCCTTTGCGTATTTTTCAAGCTTCCCTACTCCTAGCTTACATTCAAAAATAACTGGGATAATCTCATTATCAACTTTGTATTTCTCTATCACAAAATCTGGTATCCCTATGCCTGTTTGCTTCTTGGTCTTGCTTGCACCTTTTAGGGCGTCTTTGAGATAAGCACTCGCATCTTTTTCTAAGAAGTCTTTGCCTAGTTTTAAGCCCATAGCCTTTAGCTTCTCTCTTACCCATTCATCAACTTGCACTTCTTTACTCCACTGCATATTGCTATCCTTTATCCCTTTTTGCCTTTAGTCTAGCTTCTCTCTTGCAATGTTTTTTGCTAGATCTAGGGCTTCTTGGACTTTGCTAGAATCTGTAATCTTACCTCCAGCGGTAGCAAAGTCATCTCTGCCCCCACCATTGCCGCCTAAGATTTGTGCGACTTGCTTTACCCACGCTCCAGCTTTGAGACTAGATACACCCTTTACTCCAGCGGTTAAAGAAACTTTGCCACCAGATTCTGTTACAAGCAAAATCGCTACTTTTTCATTCTCATTTTTCGCCCGATCAATAATATCTTTTGCCTCTTTTGCTTCCACTAAATCTAGCTTTAGGACGATGAGTTTCACGCCATTTACTTCCTCATAATCTAAGCTTTTGACACTTTGTTTTGCCTTGTTTGCACTCTCTCTAGCTTCTTTCAAAGCGATTTGTAGCTTTGCCACACCCTGCAAGACATCTTGGGCTTTTAGCTGCTCTTTTAGAGTCTTTATAGATTCTATTGCCACTTTGCCATAGTGATATGCCGCTTTGCCACACACCGCTTCAATACGCCTAACCCCACTACTCACGCTACTTTCACGCACGATATAAAAGCTCCCAATCTCTGCGGTATTGTGGATATGAATCCCCCCACATAGCTCAATAGAATCCCCAAGAGTTATCACACGCACACTCTCCCCATACTTCTCGCCAAAAAGTGCCATAGCCCCCTTTGCCTTAGCCTGTTCTATCCTCATAGTCTCGCACACTTGCGGGGAAGATTCTGTAATTTTACTATTGACTAGGGCTTCTATTTGCTCTAGCTCATTGACGCTTAACGCCTTTGGGTGAGAAAAGTCAAAACGCAAGCGATTTGCTTCTACAAGGCTTCCAGCTTGAGCGATGTGAGGTCCTAGAATCTGCCTTAGGGCGTAATGCAGTAAATGCGTGGCGGAGTGGTGCTTAATGATTTCAAAACGACTAGAATCCACTTGTGCTTTTACCAAATCCCCCACTTTTAGCATACTTGTGGCAACGACTTTAGAGAGATTTAGTCCAAAGTATTTTTGAGTATCAAGGACTTGTGCGATAATATTAGAATCATTTTTTAGCATACCTTTATCCCCCACCGGTCCACCTGACTCCGGATAAAACGGCGTAGATTCCAACATCACCCAGCCCTCTTGCCCTGCTTGTAAAGATTCCACTCTTTTAAAGCTAGAATCTAAAAGAGCTAGAATCTTAGATTCTGTGCTTATGCACTCATAGCCTACAAACTTATTCTCGCCAAACTCACTTAAAAGTGTGTTAAAATCGCCTTCTTTGATAGTATCACCGCTTCCTTTCCAGTGTGCTTTGCTTCTATCTTTTTGCTCCTGCATACATTTTTCAAAACCCTGCAAATCTATACTTAAATTAAGCTCACGCAACATATCTTGCGTTAAATCAAGCGGAAAGCCGTAAGTGTCATAAAGCTTGAAAGCTATCTCGCCATTAAAACTTTTTTCATTCTTTTGCCGCATAGAATCTAGCTCCGCTTGAAACAACGCCATTCCAGACTCTATCGTCTCAAAAAATCTCTCTTCTTCTGCCTTGCATTGCTCTTGCAGGGCATTTTTACGCTCTATTAAATAGCTATAATGTCCGCCCATAGAATCACACACTACCCCTACAACTTCATATAAAAACGCTTTTCTTAAACCTAGCAAATAGCCGTGCCTAACCGCTCTGCGTAAGATTCTCCGCAAAACATAGCCCCTGCCCTCTTTGTCAAAATTTACCCCTTGTGCGAGTAGAAACGCCACAGCTCGTGCGTGATCAGCGATAACACGGAAGCTTGCAATGTCTTTCTTACAAGAATCTATTATATCTTTTGCAAAGCCCATCGTGTTTTTAAGTAGCACACTATCGCGGTAATAGCTCTTGCCTGTAAGTTCTTTAATACACTGCATTATGGGTGCAAAAAGACTAGAATCAAAATTATTTATCTCGCCCTCTTTGAGTGCTATTACTCGCTCTAGCCCCATACCTGTATCAATGCTAGGCTTAGGCAGAGGCTTCAAAGCCCCGCTAGAATCCCGCTCATACTGCATAAACACAAGATTCCATATCTCTAAAAATCTATCCCCCTCGCCCCCAAAATAATCTTCTTCGCTATGAAAAAACTCTGCCCCTTGATCCACATATATCTCACTGCAAGGTCCGCAAGGTCCTGTATCGCCCATTTGCCAGAAGTTATCCTTATCGCCCATTCTTTTAATACGACTAGATTCTATATGCTCCTGCCATAATTCATACGCTTCATCATCGCTTTCATGAATCGTTACATATAAAAGGCTCTTATCAAAACCTAAAATTTCTGTTACAAACTCCCACGCATACGCAATAGCTTCTCTTTTAAAATACGCTCCAAAGCTAAAGTTGCCAAGCATTTCAAAAAGCGTGTGATGTCGTGCGGTATAGCCGACATTTTCTAAGTCGTTGTGCTTCCCACCTGCACGGATACAAAGCTGTGAGCTTGTAGCGATATTTGGACTTGGGATTGGAATCTTACCTGTAAAAATATCCTTAAACTGCACCATTCCCGCATTGGTAAAAAGCAAACTCGCATCATCTGGCACTAAAGGCATAGAATCATAAACCTTATGCCCCTTGCTTTTAAAAAAGTCTATATATTTTGCTCGTATATCCATGTATGTATTCCTTGATTTTTGGGTATTTTGCTTTGCATTATACATTATTTTTTATGTGTGCTTTATTTACAAAAAATACGCTTAATGTAAAATGTTATTGGCTATGGTATTGCTTTTGCTTTGAGTGTGTTTATTGTGGATAGGTTTGTGCTACAATGACAAAAGGATTTTTTACATTAAAAGGATTTATATGATTAGGAGTCTTATCTTAGCATTATGTTTTGCTGCGGCGCTGCAGGCTGAAAAGATTGGCGATCTCACAAATATCGCTGGTGTGAGAGATAACCAGCTTATGGGCTATGGTATTGTTATCGGGCTAAATGGCACAGGCGATAAGGGCGGGTCAAAATTTACTGCACAATCTATGGCAAACATGCTAGAGACGATGAATGTAAAGGTTACTGCCGATGATATTAAGTCTAAAAATGTCGCAGCTGTTATGGTAACCGCTTCCCTGCCGCCATTTGCAAGGCAGGGCGATAGAATCGATATAAAGATTTCTAGCATTGGTGACGCAAAGTCCTTGCAAGGTGGCACACTTGTGATGACACCGCTAAATGCAGTTGATGGGCAGATTTATGCGGTAGCCCAAGGTGCTATTAGTGTGGGTAAGGGCGATAGCCTTGTGAGCGGGACTATTAATGGTGGGGCAACGATTGAAAAGGAAGTGATATATAATCTTGCAAATCAGTCAAGCACCACTTTAAGCCTTAAGAAATCAGACTTTCAAAACGCTATAAAAGTGCAAAATAAGATCAATGAAGTGTTTGGGGATAACTCCGCTACTGCCCTAGATTCTAGAACGATTAAGATTAATAAACCAAATAACTTAAGCATGATTGAGTTTCTAGCCTTAGTCCAAGAAGTAGATATCCCCTACTCTGCTAGAGAGAAAATAGTAATAGATGAAAAGTCTGGCACAATCGTATCTGGCTTAGGTATCAGTGTGCAGCCCATTGTGCTTACTCATGGGGATTTAACACTAAAGATTACAAATGAGTTTGACACAAATGATAAAAGCACAAAAGTAGATTCTATGACGCTTGACCCACAGACAAATACGCTAAGTAGTAACGGACAAACACCAACTGTTGCGAGTGTAGTAAGGGCATTGCAGCGACTTGGGGCAAGCCCACAAAGTATCGTATCTATCTTAGAGACTATGAAACGAAGCGGGGCTATCGCTGCGGATATTGAGGTGTTGTAAGTTGGTTTGATAATTGTCGGAGTTGTATGGATCTTGAAAACGATATATAAACTTATGTTGGGGTTATCGTTACAAAAACCTTTAAAATAATGCTATGTTGCAAAAAAAATGATGAAATGATCGCACAAGAAGATATAGGGCTATGTAGCAACCACTTCTTAGGGTTTATATTTATCATTATGCATTATATATTTGATTCTATATTTTCGCATATCCTTTCAAATCCTTGGTAGTAGTCCCAACTTGCTACAATATCAGGTCGGTTTTCCTTGATATGTGCTAATTCTTTGTCAAAGATTTTTTTATATTTCATAGCTAGTGTTGAATCTTGTCTAAATCTTTCTAGTATATCATTTTCATCTAGCCGCTTATTATTTTCTATGTTTGCGCGATTTTCTAACTCTTTTAGGAAACCTTGTAAATATTCCCTTGTAGCCTTAAATAATTCTTGTTTTGTTTGCAATTTTGCAAATGAATCTTTAGTCATAAGTAAATATAAGTTTTGAAACGGAATAGCAATATTAAGATTTTTGCTTATATCTACATAATTATCAAGGCTTTGAATCTGTGGTGTAGTAATAATAATTCTGTATTCCACCTCATTATCCATATAAGAATCTTTAGAATCTTTTATGGCAAGATTCTCATTTTCTTGCCCTCTAAACATAAAAGGCACATCGCATTCTCTAACTATTAAAACACGCGGCAATAAACCCAAAAGCATACCGCCATTTACTTTTGCTTCAAATGTATCCCTCTCTTTTGGTGGTGTAAAACCATATTCTTTTGCAAGCTTTTGAAAAGTCTCAAAGGCTTGTGTTTCCAAAATCTCATTAAATGCGATATATTGTATCTTGCTTACATGTTTTAGTGCTTTTCTTCTTCGTTGTATCGATAAGGCTGTTACACCATTCTCATCGCAAGATTCTTCGCTTTCTAACGCATCAAGGCTTGGGGCTGTGGGATTTAGGCTATATCTAATGCTATCAAGAAATATTCTATAATCTGTTTTTAAAGTGCATTCATATTGATATTCTCTCTCACCTAAGTGATTGACTATAGGTCGATAAATCGATATGGGATCTCGTGCAATAATGAGTAAAGGAACATGAGAATCTATTAAGGAAAATAGCTTTTCTCTCCCATAGAGATTTCTACCGCTAAGATATATAATGCAGTATTTTTCGCGATTATTCACAAGCGTATTATAAAAATGTTCGTATTCAAGCTGTGGATCTATATCAGCCGTCCATAGCTCTGCTACGCAAACACCGCAATATTCAAAAAATTTCTTCATAGCCTGATAGCCCGCACCATAAGTTGCCATATAGATAAAATTGTAATAATGCGGTAAGGGCATATTGTAGTGATAAGCTATGCTAGATTGGGTTTTTTCGTAGTCAAAAAGTGTGGGATTTAAGAGTGGAAAATATTGCGTTTTAGGATTGCAATCACTTATGGGGGGGGGGGGGTAATATACAGATTCTCTCCATATTTACTTTTAAACTCAGATGAATTTAACCATGCGATATGGGCTTTTAGTGTTTTTGCAAAAAAGAATGGAGAATCTAGCAAGACATTCTTATAGGTTTCCTCCAAATCATTAGACATAAGCTTAAATTGTCTTAACTCTTTCTTATTCAGCATTATTTTTGGATAAAGCGACAAAAATAAGTGTATATTGAGTGGAAAAAATGTTTTTCTACATTTTGCTAATATGCGTTTCACCTTCTTAGAATCTTTAAGTCCCATAAATTAACCTTGCATTTTAAAATCTCAAAAAGTGTAATTTTAACACAATTTTTAATATATTGCATTGGCATGTATAAAACAACCACAAGCGATAAAGGCATGTTATGTGGCAAATAATGTGTATATTTTACACATTTTGAAAGAAAAAGATTTAAAATATTTTTTACAAACTACAGTCCCCATATAAGCCATTTTTTTGGAAAATTATTTATTTTTTATGCAATAATATTGAACCTAAAACGAAACTCAAAGGAAAATGTATGATAGGAAACTTGAGAAATTTGACAAAATACACAAGCATTGCCCTGCTTGTTGGTAGCTCTTTTGCGATGGCAGATTGTGGCAATGAAACTGAAGGGAATCTTTTTGGCTATGAGAGATGTGCTAATGAGGGTAGTAAATTCTTTACACTCACTGGGAATGTAGAGACTTTTACTAAAGCTGGTTTTAATGGTGGCAAGGTTGATACTACAAAAAGCTTTTATCCAACTGAAAGCTTTACAAGTATGTTTGGTGAGGTTAATGGTAAGTTTAACATTAACGAAGTGTATGAAAATGATTATTTCTCAAAGTTTGAAGTAGGCATTGGTGCAGCGGCGGCTGGACTGGCTTGGGATACTACGAAGTATGATGGTGGTCAAATTGAAGGCAACTCAGGTTTAAGCGGTGGTAGTAGTTTAAACAATCAATATATAGGCTCATGGGGTGGTTATCTTGGTGGTGAAACTCCATCTTATACCAACAATCGCCAAATTTTCGTGCATAATGCCTATGTTGATTTACAGGCGAAATCTTTTAACCTAAAGCTTGGTAGATATGAATCTAGCATGGATTATTTTAGTGGTTATACACAAGGTTTTAACTTTGATTGGCATACTGATTATGGCGATACAAAATCTAAACCTGCAAATGAAGTGAAAGTATGGTGGTTTAGCTCATTTGGTCGTGCATTTGCTTACTCGCAATGGTTCTATGACTACTATGCGGTAAAAGTAACTGATACGAATAATGATAGAAAGCCGGATATTAGCTATGGTATCCACTCAGTTGGTGCTGATATTACGCATGGTGGCATTTCTGATACAGATAATGGCTTTACTTATGGTGATACTTTGCTTGTTCGCCCATTCCTTTACTTTTATCCCGGACTTTATGAGGCACCGGGCTTAAAAGCAGTGTATGAATATCAGTTTGGTAATGGACTTGGGTTTAAGGTTACAGCGCAAGGTTTTGGACTTCATGTGCATAAGGCTTTCACTGGAGCAAACTTGAGATACAATGAATATGTCGATGAATGGAGTGGGAATCTAAACCTAATCGCACAAGGTAATATCTATAACTATAATGTGCGTATAGGCTACTATGAAAACTTTGGTAGTGCAAACTCACATTTTGGGACTTATGGAAATCCAATGGGGTTTGATTTTTGGACTGCGGGTGTGTATGATATAGGTGCAAGCATTAGTGATACAATCAACAGAAATGCAAGGACTGGGTATCTCTCTGGTGGTGGTCATTATGACTTAGAGTATGGCACACTTTCATGGGATTTGCTTGGCAGAATCACAAGAAGCCCTAGAAGTGATGAAGAAAGTATTGCCCTGTCTGTAGATCATGCTTTCAAAAATGGTTTAGCAGTGGGATTAAAACTTGAGTGGTTTAGAGATACTACAAAGGCTGGGTATAATCCGGGTGCTCAATTGAATGGAACTAACAATTTAACTAAAGCACAAACAGATGATAGAAGCCATGCGTTTTTCACACTTGGCTATAATTTCTAAGTTGCTGTAGGATCTATCAAGCAGGATACTTTGGGTATATGGCAATTTTATATTGCTGTCATTATTACCAGATCTAGATTTTGTATGTTCTTATTTATAAAAAAAAAGGGGGGGGGGGTTACCCCTTATTTCTTGTAATTTCTTTATATAACTTTCCTAATTTCAATATTTCTTTTTATTTTATATATTTTTTGAAGTGTCTTGCCCTTTGCACCCATAACTTTATTCTTGCAAGCTAAAACTCATCTATTAAGATGTTATTTATATGATTTTGATAATGTTTGCTTTGTTGCAGGTGATATAAATCTAGAGAGAGTGTAGGGCTTGTGGTGTATTTTTATTAGATCTAGGGTGCGGGTTTAGAGCAATTCCTAAAAAATTCTACAAATCACCGCAAGATATTCCCTTGGAATTTTCGTGCATGTTGTTTTGTTGGAAACCAGATTCTCTCTTTTTTGCTTAGATTTAGGGCTTGTAGATTCTAGAACCTTATCATATTAAACATTACGGAAAAGGTAAAAATCTTTATCTAAATCTAAGTATAGGGTTTAATCTTTACTTGGATTCTATGCTTAGAGATTTCGCTACGCTCAATATAACAAGTATTAGATTCTAGTTTCCCACTATTTTGCTTCCCAAGCCCTGCACTCACCCATAAAGGTAGAGAATCTAGAATGCTTGTCATGCCTTGTGAGTGTGATTAAGATTTCATTTGTATGAGTGTCAAGTAAAATACTTCCCTTATAATCCTTGCTAGATTGTTTGCAATCACGCAAACAACTACTAGAATCTTGCAAAGCACACACAAACACAATGCAATGATAACACAATCCCTACCGACACAGCTTTTTAACCCTAAACACAAAATACTAGTAACAAGTTTCTCATACTAAGCAATTCCGCAAAAATATTATTATGAGCAATGTTAGACAACAAAAAGTGGCAATCACACAATCATGTAAATACGATAGACATCATAGATAAACTTGCCTTTTTGTTTAAAACTTGTTAAACTTTCATTTACATTTTATTTAAAAGGATTTATATGAAAGCACTTCATAATTTAAAGTTTGTTGCTAAAAGTTTAATGTTGTCATGCGTTGTTGCAAGTATCGCAAATGCAAATGTTACCCCCCCCCCCCCAAAGTGATGACACAAGCGAAATAGAACAAGAATATAGTAAAAACTCGTTTGGCGTTTATGCTAAAGTTGGCATAGGTTATTCTACACAGGCATACTGCTTCGTTAATTCATACACATGTTCCACAAAGTATTATTACAATTTTGTCCCCGGTATATCAGCCTATTATGTATGGAGGGGAAGTAGTGGCATGGGTGTAGAAGTCGCACTTGAATATGAGTATAATGCAAGTGATATAGCTAATTATATAAAAATTGATAACACCCTATTTCTTCTCAACGATCCATATAGCATGAAGACAAGTGGAAATTTTTTTACCCCAGCGATTTATTTTTCAGAACAAACACATGGTTTAATATGGCGTGTAGGGCTTGGTTATGATATGAGTTTGCCCTCTACGCTTGGCCCTTTAACTGCAAGTTATCAAGGTGTTGCGATTATGAGTTCTAGTGAATGGATTCTCAATAAAAATAATGCTATTGGAATTTTTGTAAAAGGCTCATTTAGATGGCTTAACTTAACCGCAGGAAGAGAATCTACATCCGAATTTAATCACATCATGCTTACACTTGGTTTAAGCTATCGCTTTAATATGGGCTTTTAAGGGGGCAGTATGATAACAAAGAATTTGCATTGCATATTGTTTTTAAGTGTTTTATTCTTTAGTGCGTGTATGCAGCACCCCAAATATGATCCTAAAAAAGATTATAGCTTCAAGGCGAGTGATACGGATACGACTTTTTCAAATCCGCCAAAAGGCAAAACAAGGCTTTATTTTTATAGGGAAAGTGCCTTTCAAGGCTCATTGATACGCTATAATATCAGCACACATTATGGTAAGTTTAATGTCAATAAGCCGTTTTTAAAGGATTATGAATTTGCATTTTTCTCAACACCGGGTTTTGCATATTATGTTGATATAGATACAAAAGATTCTATCACGCTTTATGCAAAGACTGAAAGTCCGCATACATTTTCCTTTATGCCAAAAGAGGATTCTATATATTGTTTTATGACTGGATTCACAATGGGCTTTTTTGTAGGCAGACCTTACTTTGTGCTTGTTGATATGCCAACATGTAAAAAGCAGGTAGCAAAACTCATAAAAAAGGATTCCAAACAATACTGGGAGAGATATAAGAAAGATTTTATTAAAAAGCGTGCTAAATCAAAGTAGCTAGAAACTCTGCTTGATAAATCTTGCTGATAGATTATGAAAAAGTTTATTGAATAATCAATGGATGTGATTTGATACCGCTAGATGTGGTCGTGTGACACATATCCATGTGTTTAATCTGAATCCAAAAACATAAAACAGCACCAACATTACAGAATTTTGATATATGTCTCATGGATTCTGCAGCAAGTTTTACTTCTAAGGGTAAAAAATTACTGGAAATAGCTTTTGTGATCCAAAACAAACAAGCTACTTTTGGTAAAATCTCACAAACAAAAGCAAATATTAAAGAATCCTTTGTGCCTATGAGTTTAAATTTCGGATTCTACCCTTTTCCCTTAATTTTTATCTATTTTATAAAAAATAACAAAAATTAGAAGTGAAAAAAAGTTATAATAACATTTACCATACAATTAAAAGTCTTATTTACTATATTTCGTAATTTTTAAAAATTAAAGGATATAAATGTTTTTTCACTCAAGCCTTGAACTCATCGGTAATACGCCACTTGTGGAGCTTTCACGCATAGCCATTCCAAATAATAATCGCATTTTTGCAAAACTTGAATCCTACAACCCCGCTGGGGGTGTGAAGGATCGCGTAGCCTTGCATATTTTACAGAAGGCACAGAAAGAGGGCAAACTACATAAAGATTCTGTCGTAATAGAAGCCACTGCTGGGAATACCGGACTAGGCATTGCCTTTGTGTGTTTGCATTTTAATATCAAGGCGATTTTAGTCGTGCCGGATAAATTTTCTACTGAAAAGCAGATTCTTATGCGAGCTTTAGGGGCAGAAGTGATCAACACGCCAAAAGAGCTAGGCATGCAAGGAGCGATTGATAAAGCACAAGAATTGCTAGATTCTACTCCGCATTCTTTTAGCTTGCATCAGTTTGAAAATCCGCTAAATCCACAGGCACATTACCTTACTACCGCAAAAGAGATTTATACGCAAATGCAGGGCGTGCGAGACTTAGCACCTGTGCTGGATTATTTTGTATGCGGTGCTGGAAGTGGTGGCAGCTTTAGCGGAATAGCAAAATACCTAAAAGAGCAGGATTCTAGGATACAAGCTGTGCTATGTGATCCTATCGGCTCTGTGATTGGCGGTGGGTTAGAGGGCTGTGCGAATATTGAGGGTATTGGCAATAACTTTATCCCAAAGACTATGGATACAAGCCTTATAGATATGGTGCAAAAAATTAGCGATGAAGAAGCGTATCAAGGGCTAAAAATCTTAGCTAGAGAGGAGGGAATCTTAGCTGGAATCTCATCTGGGGCGTGTTTGCAAGCGTGTTTAAAACTCGCCCAAGAAGTGGAAAACAAACTCATTGTTACACTCTTTGCTGATGATTTGAGCAGGTATTTTAGCAAGAATCTTGTGTAGCAGGATAGTGAGTAGCAAAAAGATTCTATAAACCTGCTACAATGGCAGTTTTATAGAATTGCCACACTGCTAGGAAAGATTTATGGACTTCACACAAGAAAAAGATTTGCAAAATGAGATTACAAACAATCAAAGTTTGCAAAGAGATATTTGTAGCTTACTTGATATGGATTTTTATCAAACAAGTTTATTTCAACATCATATAGACAACAAATCTTTTTTTCTTCATCATCTCAAAGGCAAAAACTTAGCCTATAAACGCTATACAAAAAGCCCTTTGCGTTATGGTGGGGGCAAAAGTTTAGCGGTAGGATTAATCTTAGAGCAAATTCCTAGCGACACAAAAAGGCTTATTAGCCCATTTATTGGCGGTGGGAGTGTGGAAGTAGCGGCAGCTTTAGAGCTTGATATTGAAGTTTTAGCTTTTGATATATTTGATATTTTAGTGAATTTTTGGCAAGTTTTATGCAAGGATTCTAACGCACTTTATAATGAGCTTTTAAAGCTAGAACCCACAAAAGAAAATTACACAATAATCAAAAACGAGTTAAGTTTATTTTGGAATGAAAGGCATAAAAACCCTAACAATAAACCTAAGCTAAAGCTAGATTCTTTAACCCTTGCAAGAGATTATTATTTTAATTTTAATCTAAGCTATGGACCCGGATTTTTAGGCTGGATGAGTAAAATCTATGAAGATAAAAATCGCTATTTAAAAGCCTTAGAGAAAATTAGAGATTTTAAAACGCAGAATCTTAAAGTAGAAATGGCGAGTTTTGAAGCAGTGTTTAAAAAATATCCTAATGATTTTTTCTATTGCGATCCGCCGTATTTTTTAGAGGGAGATTCTAAAATGTTTAAAGGAATCTATCCTATGCGAAACTTTCCTATTCATCACAATAGCTTTAATCACGAGCTTTTGGCAAAATGTCTTAAAAACCATAAAGGCAAGTTTATTTTAAGTTATAATGATTGCGAGTTTGTGCGAGAAGCTTATAAGGATTTTAAAATCTTAGAACCAAAATGGCAATACACAATGGGACAAGGCGAAACAAGAATAGGTAAAAATCGTGTAATGCGAGGCGATATAGACAACACCAAACAAAGCCACGAACTTTTGATTATAAAGGAGTGAAAATGAGAATAGAGCAAGTCAAAACTGCATTTAAAATCGCTGATGTAGAATTTGTAAATGGAAGCACAAAGCTTAATTTTAATTATGTAAAAGATTTAAAAGATGAAAATGGCAAGGCACTATCACAAAAAATTTTAAATGAAAATGTAGCTAGGGTATATCTCATTGTGGTAGATGGTGAGATTAAAAAAATCGGTGGAAGCCAAGCAACAGGGGGAATCAAAAGCACTTTAGAAATTTATAGAGACGGCGGAGTAAAAGGGCGTCCAAGCATTAGAAGTTTTGGCGTGTGGTATTTTCTCTATCACACGATTTTGCAGGGTAAAAAGATTGAATTTTATATGATATACCAAGAGAATTTTGAAAAAGAAGTGAAAGGATTATTCGGCTTAAAAAAAGTCAAAAATGTTTCCATTTCTTATAAATTTATAGAGCAGTGTTGCTTGGAAGATTATCTAAGTATCGAGAGACAGCACCCAGAATGGAATGTGCAAGAGCAAGGAGCAGACTGGCCACTTGAAATAAAAAACCAACACGCAGAACTTCAAGCCAACGCACAGAGTAGAGAAAAGAAAATTAAACGCAAGGAAGTAAAACTAGACAAATAATAAATTGTGTGTGAAGTGATTTTGCAAGTTCAACAAAAAATAAAGGTAGCGATTTATGGGCGTTTTTATAAGATTATTTAAGGTTAGCACAAGGGCTAAGATTCTAATGCCTTTGGCGTTTATGGCGTTTGTAAATATGGCTTTTGCTGATAGTGAGAGTTTGCAAAAGTTGTTTAAGGAATACAATGTAAGCAAAGACAAGCAAGAGCATATCAAAAAGCAATGCGATATGGCTCATTTTGATTTCAATCCTAAAAACAAGCAAGAGCAAATCTATAAATTTGGAGTAGCACGGATTGATTGTGAAGTGCAAAA
>NZ_FZMS01000043.1 GCF_900198365.1 Helicobacter bilis
AATAAGAAAATGGAAGTCTCTACAATATTACTCGAAATCCGCTCAAGGCTGCATGATGAAGCTACACAAAAGTGGAATGATACAGAAATACTAGACTGCCTTAACCTTAGCTATGTGAATCTAGCAAGGCTCTTACGACTATTTTTACAACAAAAAGAATACAGAATAGAAAAAGACTTTATACAAGACTTGCCTACAAACTTTTTAGATGTAAAGAATGTAATAAGAAACAAGAAAGAGATACCAATACTTAGGGCATATCAATCAAAGCATATAGCAAGTGGTGAGTATGTGAGTATTGATAATCATAAGATTGTATTTAATCATGCTGGAAATTATGTAATGACTTATTATTGTTATTACAAGATTGTAGATAAGCATGATAGCTTTAATCTGCCACTTATTGCTAATAATGCTTTATTGTTTTATGCAATGTATTTATTATTGCAAAAAAAGCCTAGTCAAAATGCTTTGCAAGAAGTGGGATTTTACAAAGGATTGTATGAGAGTGAGATTAAGGAATTGCAAAGGGATATTTATCGGTCGCATGAGAGTAGAATGCTTATTAGCTCATACATGCTTGTGTAGAGATTTCATTTTGATTATGCATTTAAGAGTTAAAAACAAGTATTGGAATTTATAGCGAAAAAATGATGTATAATTAGAGTATCCCTTTAAGCGACCAACTTAAAGGGATAGTTTTACTTACTTTCTAGCGGTAAGTTAGAAAGGAGGTAACAATCAATGGGATTGATTAGGCTTATTATACTATTAATTATAATTATTTTAGCATTAGCTAAACCGATTTATTAATATATAGACTAGTTAATTTACTTTTTGTTACATGCTAGAGGTAACAGAGAGGAGGCATTGTTTGATACCACTTTCTTATCCTCTTAACCGACATTTATTTTTCAGTTGTCTTTATATAATATTTGCTTAGAATATATGTAAGGAATACAACATGAATAAAATTCAAGTCTCAACTATCGCTAAACCTCGTGATGAATACACAAGTCAGTTTAAACCAAACACAGATGTAAAGACAGAATGGATACCAAAAAAGCCTAGTGTCTTTAAGACTTTAAAGTTTGAAAATGAGAGTGTAAATCCTAGTGATTATTATGCACCTGTATGTAAAAGCTATACTGAAAATGGCATATTTCAAGCTGGAGATAAGGGCTGTGTAGTCTTTGTATTATGCGTTGGAGGGCATGGGTATGGGACTGATAACGCACAAAATAAAGGTTGGGGCGAATATTATGATAGCACTTGGAGCAATCCTGTTAATGGTTGGCAAATAGATGATAATACAGACCATAAGACACGACTTTATGGCTTTAGATTACAAAGAAGGGATTATAAGCATCATCATTTGGGGCATTTTGCTAGTCCCTCTAGCTTTGGAAGTTATCTTAGTGCGAATGCTGGATTAAACATAGAAAACCCCACAATAACAATGTATCAAAATTATAGAACTTGGACTGTTAGAGGCTGGGCTAGTAGCTGGGATTGGGGAAGGGGGCAATATAGATCTAGAAGTGAAACACAAGAAGTACAACTCTCTAGCGGGGCGTATGATGGGGAATTAGTAGGCACAAGTGGAGAGATTAAGTTTGGTGTATTTACTCTTGCACCAAATGAAGTGGTAAATATATCTGTTGGGGAAGGCTTTATAAAAGGGCATGTAGATATAGTGTATTTTGAATTAAGAAATGGGAATGATGAAGCTATTATTAAACCAAGTAAGCCTAATGATGTAACTGCTGGTATTGCTTTACCTGCACCTACTTTACCTGCACCTACTCCACCACAAGTAACACCTACACCGCCGCCGCTATTGCCTTTAACTTTGGGGATAAAACCTCAAAAGATAGAATTAGAAGTAGGGGCTACACAAACAATAGAGATTATCACAAATGCTACAAATTATACAAGCAATATGCAAGATGATACTATTGCAAGTTTCAATGAAGCTACAAAAGAAATCACTGCAAAGCTAAAAGGTGATACTATGCTCACTATTGAGGGCATAAGAGATAATGAGAGTATAAGAAGGGCAGTAGCAATAAAGGTGATTGAAAAACAAGTAATAACTAATCCTGCACCTACACCGCCAACTACCGCACCACAAAACACACCTAAAAGCATAAGTTTCACAAGTCTTTTACCGAACTTGCAAACAATGAATACAGAACAATTAGCTTATATGTATGTTATGGGCTTTGTATGGCAGGAATTATTTAAAATCGCACAAAATGATAATAATATGACTTTGCTGCATACAGCTATGACTGAAAAGAGAAAGAAAGAATTGCAAGATTTATATGATACACAAAGAATAAACTACATACAAAAGCAAACAATAATAGGTTATGCCTCTATTGGCTATCAAATACTCTCTACACATATAAGTGCTTATCCATTCTTACAAAGCAAAGATGAAGCACATTTGCAAACACTAGAGAGCCTTATTATGCAAAAAGAGAGTGTAGAACAAGGCATGACTTTTACACATGCTTTTACCCAAGCAGTAAAAAATATGAGTAATGAAGCTTTTACAGATAATTTAGAAGTATGGATTAAAGAAGCAAGAGGGATTATAGTAAGAACAAGAGGTGATGACCCTAAACCAAATCAAACACCACAAGGGCTAGACTCTTTAAATGTAGTTTTCTCTAAAAATCCTAATAGCTATATTGCAAGGAATGAAACAAACGATGAATTAAAGATAGATAGATTTAATTGTGTTTGGGAAGACCCGCTAGAGACTGATTATATACATGAATTGTTTTGGTTTATTGTATATGATGAAGCTAAGATAGGTTTTGATATGCAAAAGGTAAAACAAACATGGATAACACAAAAAAATCATGCTGGGGATAAGAATATATCCAATACGCCTGAAAAAAGACAAAATTTTATCAATGTAGGCAATAATAATCAAGTAGGGGCAATAGGACAGATATTTAGAAAAGCTTACTTTACTGATATGAAAGATGAGTTATTTGAAGCTTATGATGTAGCACCTTATAAAATGAAGCTAAAAGAGAGTATCTATCAGTTAAGCAAACAAGACTTGCTAGAGTTATTCACTAGGGCATGTCAAAAGGTGTATGCGATAAGTAAAACTTAGTGTGTCGTTATAGTGAAATTCATCTTTGGCATTTCAACTGCGTAATGACTAGCTATTTTAAAGGCTAATTCTGTTAAATGTATAATCAAGATGAAAGCTTTAAACTAACCGACATATACTTAACTTATAAACTCTGCTATTCTCATGCAAATACTTAAAAAAGGCATTGCATGGGATACATACTCACACCAACACAAACAGAAATTGATAATAATCTTATTAACAATACACTTGAAAGCTTAAAGACTACAAACCTTTTAAAGCAATCACAAGATACTACGATTAATCCTAATCTAAGCACACAGAATACACAAACAACACAATTACCACCAAAACTACCACAGGGCAAAATTCCACAAATTCACACAGATTCCACAAAAAATACACAAAATCCACAACATAGCAACACACAAAAAAATATCGGCTTTGATAGCAATGTCTTATCCACACAAAACACAGCAAAGCCACTGCCACAAAATGATATGAGCGGCAATACTACACAAACTACGCAAAAGCCCTTTAATACTCAAATAGCCCTAAGTAGTGATAAAGATTTCAAACCACAAAGTGAAGTCCCACAACAAACACACATTCCACAAATACAAACACCAACTAAAAAAAGCAGACTACAAAGAGAGATAGAATCTACAAAGTATGCAACAAACTTTAATCAATCTGCATATACAAGAAATACGACTGCATTCTTAGGCAAACCGCATGAGTTTAGTAATCATAAACTTGCTATGGCAGCAAAATTAAGGCTATTAGAAAATTTCGATAATAATGCAAATATAGATGATGAAGTCTTTCAAAGATATAACATAATAGATAATGCAGTAGCAGCACTAGAGACTGCTAAAAAGATACATGGACAAAACTCAAAAGCATATAAGGATATTTTAGACCAATATATGCAATATGGCATATTAAAAGATAATGGCATTAAAGATTATGCAAGTTTGGCAGAGTTTTATAACAAGGGTGGCAATGTAGGTATTAAGACAGAGTTTAAAGGAAGTGAGGACAATGCAAGTGGGTTAGATTCTGTTAATGCAGATAACACTAAAAAAGATGAAACAAATAAGAAAGAACGCAATATAGCAGAATTTATGACAGATTTAAAAGGCTTTCATGCAAAAGACCAAGAAAAAGAACAAAAGGATAAAGGCCTTATTGATAAAAGCACAGATTGGTTGAGTAATACATATAAGTTTGATAATAAAGATAATCTACAAAAGCAATTAGATAATGGATTTAGTGCGACTGAAGGCTTTGATATATTGCTTAATGGCGATTTAGATAAGCGTAAAGAAGAATATATTAAAAAGCATAAGCTTGATGAAAAGACAACATTATTTGGTGAAAAACTAGATTCTGATAGCTATTTTGCTAATGTGATTAATCCAGCAAATAAGTATTATGAGGGGGTTGGCGACTTTCTTACATTTGGGGCAACTTCACTTTTAGAAAAAAGCGAACAAGACTTAAGAGACTTTTTTGACTATATGGATATGGCAACAAGTGTAAGTGAGGGGGCAAATAAGAGTTTTAATGAGTTTAGAGAAAAATATTATGATTCCTTAATGGAGGATAATCCTACCAAAAAAGCACAACTCAAAGAACAAGCCTATAATAAACTCAAAGAAGCAAAAGAAAAATACGAAAAAAGCCCTGCGAAAATATATGCAGATTCAAGCCTTGATAGGATAGCTGAAACAATAAAGCATGAAAGCGATTATGGCAGAATATATACATTCTTACAAGATGAGAATATACAAAAAAAGGAAAAGCAACAATTTTTAAGTGATTTTGCAAATGTTTTAAAGACAGATGAGAGATATAAGGATTTAGATTCTCTTGCTTTTACTAAAGACAATACGCTTATTGCTATTATGAATGAAAAGGAAGGGCAAAAAGCCTATGCGATTAATCCTACTTTAATGTCTAGCATACTTTATACTCTTTATGCGGCTAAAAGTGAGATTATAGGGGGAATTGCTGGTGGTGCTTATGGAGCGGCTAAAGGTGCTAAATATGGTAAAGCTGCTGGGGGTGTTGGAACTGCTATTGGAACAGGTGCTGGTGCTTTATATGGCTCTATGATAGGCACTGCTATTGGAGCATTAACAGATTCACAAGTCAATAGAATTGTAACAGGTTATTTAAATAGTGATGTAGGTGCGAAAAAGGCTATTGAATCTGGAGTGCTTGATTTAGCAGGTAACCTCGCTTTAATGGGTGTTGCTAAAGGTGTTTCTAAGGGACAAGATGCTTTTTCTAACTTAAATGCAGATAGCTTAAAAGAGGGTGCGAATAATCTAAAAGATAAAGCTATGTTGCTATCTCATGGCAATGTAAA
>NZ_FZMS01000001.1:0-86759 GCF_900198365.1 Helicobacter bilis
GTTTGTTTTAGAGTGGTGGAAATTGGTTTTCATGTTTGTTTGGTTCCGACCCAATAGTTCGAAGGCGTGTCAATGCGCGGTTATGATATATTGTAAGCAATGATAATATAATTATAAAGAGTTATCTATGCTATTTACGCTCCAAATATCCCTCTTGTGCTAATAGGTCGGCGATTTTTGCAAAAACTGGGGCGGCGGTTTGTCCTGCATAGTAGTCTTCATTTGCTTGTGAGCCATAAGTAACTACGCCGATGGTATATGTTTTTTTGCCATCGCTTGCATAGCCAAAAAATGAGCCATTATAGATGGTCTCACCATCTTTTCTTTCTCTTGCTGTCCCTGTTTTACCGCCTACAATAAGCCCTGCGACATCAGCCCTTTTACCTGTACCTTCCTTCACCACGCGATGTAAAATCTTTTGCATGTATGCGGCATTTTCTGCGCTAATGATTTGCCTAGGAGATTCTATACTTGGATAGAAAATCTTTGAATCTGGGGCTATGAAATGCTTTGTTACATGCGGTGTTACAAGAAAGCCGCCATTATTAAAAGGTGCATAACTACGCAATAGCTGGATAAAAGTCATACGCAATCCATAGCCATAGCTTGCCGTTCCTTTTTCTACCTCTCTATTTAGAATGCTTGGCTTAGGCAATAGCCCCGTGGCTTCGTTTGCTATATCAATGCCTGTGCTTTCACCGATACCAAAGGTTTGAAACATATCTTGCATTTGCTTCCCACTTAGATTGCGTGTGAGTTTTGTCATACCAATATTGCTTGATTTGATGAGAATCTGCTCTGCTGTTGCACTTTTTAGCGGGGTAGAATCTCGTATGGTATAGGTGCGTAATTGATAGATTCCATCATGCAGGTCAAAGTTCTCTTGAAAGTTAATCCACTTTTTATTTGCTAGATAGGCAAATATAAGCGGCTTAATGGTGCTACCGGGTTCAAATGAGCGTTCGGCTGCTGCTACACGCATTTTGCTTGCTATGTCTTTGTCGCGTTTGCCTATATTTGGGTTAAAAGATGATGAAGAGGCAAGTGCTAGAATCTCGCCTGTAGTTGGGTCCATGATACCTGCTACAATTTGTTCTGCTTTGTATTTTTTATGTGCGTCATTGAGTATATCTTGTATTTTTGACTGCAAAGTTAGTGGTATGGTAAGCTGCACTTGGAATCCATCTGTCCTTTCGTGCGTCTTTGCATGACGATTTAATATGATATTTCCACCTTTATCTGCCATACCCAAAATCTTGCCATCGCGTTTTGGCGATAAGATTCCATCTCGATACTTTTCAACGCCAGACTGGGCTACAAGCTTCATTTTATCATCATACATTTTGTCGTTTATTATCTTTTTGCCATAGTTTGTAAAGCCTAGTAATGGCTGCATAAGATTCTTAAAAGGATATGTCCTTTCTATCTTTTCAACAGCAATGTCAAGCCCCCTATCAATCCTTGTGCTTGCATTATTTTTCACATCAGAATTGTAGGTAAAAATAGGCGTATAACATTCTTTTGATAGGTCTATATCTTTATTTTTGTATTCTACCAATAGCACATTTAATTTTTCAAGGGTATTTTCTTCTGTTATATCGCCATTTTCAAAGGATTGCATGGTTTGTAAGACTTCTATATCAAGTGGGGTTTGACTGCCTTTTTCATGTGTAACTTGAGCGCGTGCATAAAGTGTTTTGATCTCTCCGTCTTGCAAACTTGTTTTATTGATATAGGTAAAAGTGCATTTCTTATACACGCCCAAACGCGCTAACTTTTGATTTAAAATGCGTAAATTTGCCGCATCAATGGAATTTACATTTGTAGCAATTAGGGCATTACCACCTTTTTCTATTGAATCCCGCAAAGATTTTATGTCAAAATCCGCATAAAGATGCAAGAGCTGAAATAGTAATTCCCTTTTTTCTTCGTATATGGAAGGGACATAAATGCTTACCCTGTATAGCTTTTTGCTTGTCGCAAGGATATAATTATCTAGGCTTGATATTTGTCCTCGCATAGCAATATCTACATCTGCCTTCACAGACCAAGGGTAATCCCTTGACTTTTTATTGTAGGGATCCATATTTGGTGGTTTTGCAATGATTTTTGCATATACTGCGAGTATAAATACAACAAAACAAAGGGCGAATGTCCCAAGCACTAGGAAAAGTCGCCATGCTTTTTGCGTTTTTGCCTCTTCGCTTATATTTTCTTCATTTTCATCGACTTGTTCTGTCTTTTGGACTTTTCGCGGTATGACTTCATCTTGTTGAATTTTGCGTTTTTCACGCTCATTGTTTGAAAGAGTTGTGATTTTAAAAGAATTTTCATTTGGTGTATCATATAGGCGGAAACGATTTTCCGCAATGCTATCAAGCATTATGGAATCAATATTTTCTTGATTTTTATCTAGTTGTGTTTGGCTGTTGCTGGAGTGTGAGTTTGTGGGGTTTTGCGGTATTTTAACACGAACAGAATCTGCTGCAGCATAATCTCTGTCATTGCTTGAGCGAAGATTCTCATCAATATTGTTATTAGATGGGAAAAGATAGACATTTGCATTACTATTTTGTGATTGCTGTGGGGTAGGGCGGTTGGATTTGCTTATTTGATTTTTGTTTAGTGAATGGTTATCCTCTAAGCTATCCTTTAAAGTAATTTTCTCATTACTTTTAGAATCTCCACCAAAGCTCCCACGCATCTAAAAGCAACAATCCACTAAATTCTTTTAAGCAAAATTAAATTTGAGTGCGTAAAATCTCTTTATACGCACTGATAGCCTTATTTCGCACTTCAAGCATAAGCTTCATGCTGGTTTCTGCTTTACCAATAGTGATGGCTGCTTGGTGTAAATCCTTAACCTGTCCGCTTGCCATGTCTGCCAACGCTCTGTCTGATACTTCTTGAGAAGCATTGAGTTCATCAAGAGACTGCTTCAATAGCGATGAAAAATCGCCTTGTCTTCCTCTAACCTCATTGCTTACATCTGTTAGAGAAATATCAGCAAGACCGGGTGCTGCAATATGTGTAACTTGTGCCATTATTTCTCCTTAATATTAAATTTACGCTTGAAACATAGTGATAGCATTGCTTGCCATGTTTTTCGCACTTTGAAATGCCGCCACATTCGCTTGATATGCTCTAGTGGCTTCTACTAAATCGGCCATTTCGACAACAGGATTAACATTAGGGTATGCAACATAGCCTTGCGCATTTGCATCAGGGTGTGTTGGATCATACTTCATCAACGGCTTATTATCGTCCCTTACAATCTTATCAATATACACACTTGTGATCGGTGGCACAGGCTTTTTGCCATACGCACCTTCTTCAAGTGGATCTTTATATTCCACAAGATTATTGTCCTTTGCCAACCTTTTATTTAATTGCTTATTAAAATCAAAGGCACGAAATACAACCTCTTGTCGCCTATATGGTCCGCCCTCATCAGTTCGCGTAGTGTTTGCATTTGCAATGTTTGCAGAAATGACATTCACGCGCACCCTCTGTGCCGACAAACCATAACCACTAATATCAAAAGTACTCATAAACATGACTAATCCTTTATTCTAACCTAACACAATACTGCCACTATAAATTCTTACTAGATTCTAAAGCGTAAGCAAAAATCCCTTTATGTTTTTTCAACGCTGAAGTAAGTGCTTGATACATAACAGAGTTTTTACCCATCTCGCTTGTTTCTACATCCAAATCCACGCTATTTCCATCATTCCTTGCAAGGTGTCCATCCCGAAAGAATAAAGAGCCAGTCAAAGGATCTGCAAGTCCGCTAGGTAAATGCTGTGGCAACGCCTGAGTTAGTTTTAAGGTTTCAGCTCGAGACTTGTTGTCAAAAATCTGACTCGCTTTCTCGGCAAGCATATCCTCGAAATGAACATCTCTAGGACGATAAAAAGGCGTATCTACATTTGCCATATTGCTTGCAATAAGGTCTTGTCGCAAAGAACGATAATCAAGCGCATTATACACTAGATTATACGCCTTTGATGTTTCAAAAGAAGTCCCTAATGCCTTTGATAGACTTTCCATAGTATTCTCCCTAATATCCATGTAAAAATTCAAAATTAAGACATGCTAAGCAAATCCAATTCCAAAAATACACTTAACCGAAAAACTCCAACATTATACCCTTTTTTTGTAAATAAAACAATTAAATTAATGAACTTGCGGTCAAAGTTGGCATAAGTTGTTGTTTCAGTGTATTTGTGTCTTTTTTTTGGTACGTGTTTTTAGCGTCTTAATGTCTAAGTAGCTGTCCAGCAAATGATGTTCCAAAAAACTATTCAAATTACAGACCTGCTAAAAAATATAAGATTATACAATGGAGTATGACTTTATCGTAGGTATAGCGAAGTGTCAAATTATCCAAATTATTAAGTTTTGTATTGTCCGACAATTATGACATATATCAACCGAACAAATGACTCATTATTGCTCCAAGCATTATATTTAATAGAAAATTTCCTTATACTAAGGAATAAAAAATATAAAAAATACAGCATTTTATGCGGATATGTATTGACTTAACACACTTTTTTTATTAGAATTTTGTCTTTGTTTTTACGACACTGCGATATTTTACTTTGTAGATTTTAGCATGGCAATGCAAAACTAGGGTATGTATTGGCAGTGCGAGTTCTTAACTATAAAGGAAAAATATGCAAAAGATTAGGCTAAAGTTGAAGGCTTATGATCACAGAGTGCTTGATCGCTCGATAGCAGCCATTGTCAGTGCGGTAAAGAGGACGGGTTCTGAAATCATTGGACCAGTGCCCTTGCCAACTAGAAAAAGACGATATACGGTTTTGCGTTCTCCGCATATCAATAAAGATTCTAGAGAGCAATTTGAGATACGCATACACAGCAGAATCATCGACATTATGTCTGCGACAGGAGAGACCGTTGATAGTCTTATGAAGCTTGACTTAGCCCCAGAGGTTGATGTTGAAGTAATGTCAATGGATAAATAAGTTTGTATTTGTTGTATAAGGAAATAAGAATGGAATTTATAGTGCAAAAGGTAGGTATGAGTCGTATTATCGCTACACCTAGCCAAGCTGTAACGCTACTAAAAGTATTAAATGCTAAAGTATGTAAGCTAGAAGAAAATGGTAAGGCTTTGGTTGCCTACTCTAAAGGAAAAACATGCAATAAAAGCATTGAGGGCAATCAAAAGAAGTATAATCTAAGCAAGGAATTTAACCGCTTTGCTACACTAAAGGTTGCAAATACTGAAGTTGGCGATTTAGATATGTCTAGCCTTAGCGATGGCAAGGTTGTAAAAGCAAGTTTTAAGACAAAAGGTCGTGGTTTTAGTGGTGCAATGAAGCGTTGGAATTTTCAAGGTGGTCCAGCAGCACATGGTAGTAGATTCCATAGAAGACTTGGTTCTATTGGGAATAGAGAGTGGCCGGGTCGAGTTCAGCCGGGTAAAAAAATGGCAGGACATTATGGTGATGAGCTTGTGAGTGTGAGAAGTGAGATTATTTCTTTTGATACACAAAGCGGTATCCTTGTATTAAAGGGTTCTGTGGCAGGGTATAATGGTGCTTATGGTAAAATCACTATTTTAGATAAAAAAGGTAGTAAATAATGAGTAAGGCAATTATGTTAGATGGCAAGTTTGTCAAAGGTGCTGAAGTAGCATTGCCAGAGCGTTATGCAGAGATTAAAGAACACAACTTGTATCTTTATGTAAAGTCGTATCTTGCTAGTCTTCGTGCGAACAACGCACAAGCAAAAACAAGAGGCAAAGTAAGCGGTGGCGGTAAAAAGCCATGGGCTCAAAAAGGTGGCGGTAGGGCGCGTGCTGGTAGCATTACTTCTCCTGTGTTTGTTGGCGGTGGTGTAAGTCATGGTCCAAGCAATAACAGAAACTATGATTTAAAGATTAATAAAAAGCAAAAAAGATTAGCACTTGAATATGCTTTGCAACAAAAGGCAAATGAAGGCAAACTTTTTGTCATAGAATCTATCAATGTAGAAAGTGGCAAAACAAAAGATGCGTTCGCACAATTTAAAGCACTAGGGCAAAGAAGCACATTATTTGTAACACAAGTGAGTAATGAAAAAACATTTCTTGCATTCCGCAATTTACAATCGTGTTATTTAGCTGATGCGAGTGAGTTAAACGCATATCTTGTAGCAGCATTTAGAAGCGTTGTGATTGAAAAAGCGGTGTTTGATGAACTTGTAAAAAGAGGTTAAGATGGCAGATATAACAGATATTAAAACGATTTTATATACAGAAAAATCTTTAGGATTGCAAGAAAGCGGTGTTATGGTTGTCCAAACTTCTACACGCATGACAAAAAACAGATTAAAGCAAATCTTTAAAGAATATTTTGGTTTTACACCTTTAAAAATAAACTCTTTGAGACAAGATGGTAAAACAAAGCGTTTTCGTGGTAAAGAAGGTCAAAGAGCTGATTTTAAAAAGTTTTATGTAAAGATTCCAGAAGGTGCGAATATCGATTCGCTTGCCGTATAGTTAAGGAGCAAACATGGCAGTAAAAACATATAAACCCTATACACCTAGTAGGAGATTTATGTCAGGTTTAAGCTCTGCTGATATTACAGCAAAGCCTAGCGTGAGAAAACTTCTTGTTAAACTTCCTGTAACAGCAGGTAGAAATAATAATGGTAGAATCACAAGCCGACATAAAGAAGGTGGTGCAAAGAAGCTTTATAGAATCATTGACTTCAAGCGTAATAAATTTAATGTTGAGGGTCGTGTAGCAGCGATTGAGTATGATCCATATAGAAATTGTCGCATTGCTCTCATTAACTATAAAGATGGTGATAAACGCTATATCATTCAGCCTAGTGGCTTAAAAGTTGGCGATTTGGTTATCGCGGCTGAAGGTGGGCTTGATGTAAAGGTGGGCTTTGCAATGAAGCTTAAAAATATCCCTATAGGAACAATCGTTCATAACATTGAGTTACACCCACAAGCAGGTGGTGCGATAGCAAGAAGTGCTGGTGCGTCAGCACAGATTATGGGGCGTGAAGGTAAATATACAATCTTGCGTATGCCAAGTGGTGAAATGCGATACATTTTAGAAGAGTGTATGGCGACAATCGGTAATGTAGGGAATGAAGATTTTGCAAATATATCTATCGGTAAGGCAGGTAGGAATCGTCATAGAGGTATCCGCCCACAAACTCGTGGTAGTGCTATGAACCCAGTAGATCACCCACATGGTGGTGGTGAGGGTAAAACTGGCTCAAGCGGTCATCCTGTATCGCCTTGGGGAACACCAGCTAAAGGCTATAAGACAAGACGCAAAAAAGCAAGTGATAGACTTATCATATCAAGACGAAAGAAGTAAGGAAATAATATGGCAAGATCAATTAAAAAAGGTCCTTTTATAGATACTCATCTTGAAAAGAAAGTAGTAAAGGCAAAAGCCGCAAAAGATAATAAGCCCATTAAAACATGGTCAAGAAGAAGCACTATCCTACCAGAAATGATAGGATTAACTTTCAGTGTGCATAATGGTCGCACTTTTGTGCCTGTGTATGTTACAGAGAATCATGTGGGCTATAAGCTTGGTGAGTTTGCCCCAACGCGAACTTTTAAAGGACATAAGAGCAGTGTCCAAAAGAAAATTGGTAAGTAATGAGGGATGACAATGGCTAAAAAACAGAATACAAAACAAACAAATGGCGGTGTAGCTATTTTGCGTTACGCGCGTCTATCTCCCACGAAGGCGCGTTTAATCGCAAGACAAGTGCAAGGCATGAATGCTGAAGTTGCATTAGCAAGTTTAGAATTTACTGCAAACAAGGCAGCAAAAGCTATTTATAAAACATTGGCATCAGCACTTGCAAATGGTGGGTTTGAATCTACTGGAGCCGAAGTTACTTCGTGTAGGGTTGATGCAGGTCCGGTATTGCGTCGTTTCATGCCAAGGGCGAGAGGCAGGGCAACTCCTATACGCAAACCTATGGCACATATATATGTGGAAGTAAATGCGGTAAAAAAGGTAGCTAAACAAACAAGCAAAAAAAGTAAAGGTGAGGTTAAGTAAATGGGTCAAAAAGTCAATCCAATCGGACTAAGATTAGGCATTAATAGAAATTGGACTTCAAGATGGTTTCCAAACGCTCAAAACACACCAGAGAGAATTGGCGAGGATCACATTATTCGTAAATTCTTGAAAAAAGAACTTTATTATGCGAGTGTAAGTGAAATTATCATTGAACGCATGGCAACAAAGCTTCGCGTAACTGTTGTAGCAGCAAAGCCGGGGTTAATCATCGGTAAAAAAGGTGCGGATATTGAAAAAGTAAAAGAAACTTTAAGAAAGCTTGTGAATAAAGATGTTGCTATAAACATTAAAGAAGTAAAAAGAGCACAAGCTAACGCACAGCTTGCAGCAGAGAGTGTTGCAATGCAGCTTGAGCGTAGGGTTGCTTTTAGACGAGCGATGAAAAAGGTTATGCAGCAAGCAATGAAGTCTGGTGCAAAAGGCATCAAGGTAAAAGTGTCTGGTCGTTTAGCAGGTGCTGAAATGGCGAGAACAGAATGGTATATGGAAGGTAGAGTGCCTTTGCATACACTGCGTGCAAAAATTGATTATGGTTTTGCTGAAGCGGCAACGACTTATGGAATCATTGGTGTAAAAGTTTGGATCTTTAAAGGCGAAGTTTTACAAAAGGGTATCCAGACTGACAGAGAAGAATCAAAAGATTCTCGCACGAAAGCTAAAAGGAGATAGATTATGTTAATGCCAAAAAGGACAAAATATAGAAAGCAGATGAAAGGCAGAAATCGCGGTAAATCTCATCGCGGTAATGCCCTTGCATTTGGCGATATTGGTATCAAAGCGCTTGAACATGGCAGGATAGATTCAAGACAGATAGAATCTGCAAGGATTGCTATGACTCGCCATGTAAAAAGGGCGGGTAAGGTATGGATACGAGTTTTCCCAGATAAGCCTTTGACTGCAAAGCCACTTGAAGTGAGAATGGGTAAAGGTAAAGGTAGCGTTGAAAAATGGGTTATGAATATTAAGCCCGGTCGTATTATCTACGAGATGATTGGTATTGATGAGGCAACAGCACGCGATGCGCTTGCATTAGCACAAAGTAAATTACCATTTAAGACAAAAATTGTAACGAGCGAGAGTGAAAATGAAATATACTGATTTGAAAGATAAGGATTTGCCAGAATTAAGGCAATTATTGAAAGATAAGAAAACAGAGTTATTTACCTTGAGAATAAAGCTAAAAACAGCACAGCTAACTAAGCCTAGCGAGATTAGCGTTGTGCGTAAAGATATTGCGCGTATTGCGACAGCAATATCAGCTAAACTCAATTTAGAAGAAAATAATTAAGGGATTGTTTATGAGTGAAAAGCAAGCACATAAAAGAGTAATACAAGGTAAGGTCGTAAGTATTGCGGGTAATAAAAGTGCGGTTATTTTAGTAGAACGAAAGGTTGTGCATCCAAAATACCGCAAGATTGTAAAAAGATTCAAAAAATATATCATTCATGATGAAGAGCATAAAGCAAAGATTGGTGATGTGGTAAGTGCGATTGAGTGCAAACCTATCTCTAAGCACAAAGCCTTTACATTGAAAGATATTGTAGTAGTAGGAGTGTCAGAATGATACAGAGTTTTACAAGACTAAGCGTTGCTGACAATAGCGGTGCAAAAGAAGTTATGTGTATCAAAGTTTTGGGCGGTAGTCATAAGCGATATGCAAGCGTAGGTGATGTTATTGTGGTGTCTGTTAAAAAGGCTATCCCAAATGGCAAGGTGAAAAAAGGGCAAGTGCTAAAGGCCGTTGTTGTCCGCACAAAAAAAGAGATTCACAGAGACAATGGCTCTCTTGTGCGTTTTGATGATAATGCGGCAGTATTGCTTGATGCAAAAAGAGAGCCTATTGGCACTCGTATTTTTGGTCCAGTTAGTAGAGAAGTGCGATATGCGAATTTTATGAAGATAGTATCGTTAGCTCCGGAGGTATTATAGTGAATAAGGTAAAGATTAAAAAAGGCGATATGGTAACAATTATCGCTGGTGATGACAAGGGTAAAAGCGGCGAAGTTCTTGCTGTGTTCCCAAAGAAAAATACTTTGATTGTTAAAGATTGTAAAGTGGCAAAAAAGGCAGTAAAGCCAACAGATGATAATAAAAAAGGTGGTTTTGTTGCAAAAGAAATGCCTATACATATTTCTAATGTAAAAAAATCATAGGAGTGAAATATGTATGCTTTAAAAGAACGATATAAAAATGAGATTAGAGAAGAGCTTAAAAGAGCATTAGATATTAAGAATCCTATGCTTTTACCAAAGTTAGAAAAGATTGTGATTAGCGTAGGAGCTGGTGAGTATGCTAAAGAGGCAAAAATCATGCAAAACATTGCTGATACTATCTCTTTGATTGCAGGGCAAAAGGCAATTATCACAAAGGCAAAAAAATCTGTCGCAGGTTTTAAAATGCGTGAAGGTATGCCAATGGGTGTAAAAGTTACTTTGCGTGGCAATATGATGTATAACTTTTTAGAAAAACTCATTGTTATTGCATTGCCAAGAGTGAAAGACTTTAGAGGGATACCTCGCAATGGCTTTGATGGTCGTGGTAATTATAGCTTTGGTTTAAACGAGCAGCTTATGTTTCCTGAAGTTGTTTATGATGATATTATGGTTACGCATGGTATGAATATTACGATTGTAACAAGCACAGATGACGATAAAGAAGCCTTTAAGCTTTTAGAGTTACTTGGTATGCCGTTTGCAAAAGGGAGATAATTTATGGCAAAGAAATCTATGATAGCAAAAGCAAAGAGAAAAGCAAAATTTAGTGTTCGCAAATATACGCGTTGTCAAGTATGTGGCAGACCACATTCTGTGTATCGTGATTTTTCTTTGTGTCGTGTATGTTTAAGAAAAATGGGCAATGAGGGATTAATCCCCGGTTTAAGAAAAGCAAGCTGGTAAGGAGATAAAGATGGTCAATGATATTATTGCAGATTCTCTTACGCGGATTAGAAATGCAGCAATGAGAAAGCTCGATAGCACTGAATTATATTATGCAAAAATTGTTGCAAGTATTATGGAAGTTTTTAAGCAAAGAGGCTTTATTAAAGATTATAAAATCAATGATAAAGACGGCAAACAAAGCATTTTCGTGCAACTTGCTTATGATGATTCTGGTGTTTCTGTGATTAATGAAATCACTCGCATTAGTAAGCCCGGAAGAAGAGTATATAAAACTTCTAAGGAATTAAAAAGATTTAAAAATGGTTATGGAATCATCGTTGTTAGCACAAGCAAAGGTGTAATCGCAAATGATGAAGCTTATAAAACAAATGTTGGAGGCGAAGCCCTCTGCAGTATTTGGTAGGAGTAGAAATGTCAAGAATTGGTAAGAAGCCTATCAGTATCCCAGATGGTATTGAAGTAAAGGTTGATAATAGTAAAATCATTTTCAAAGGCAAGAAAGAGAGCAAAGAGCTTGAGACACATGGTAGAGTTGGCATTAAGCTTGAGGATAAGCAATTATCTTTTTCACTATTAGACGATATGCCACAATCTCGTGCATTTTGGGGAACTTATCGTGCGTTAGCAAACAATATTGTTGTAGGTTTGCATGAAGGCTTTACAAAAACACTTGAGATCAATGGTGTGGGTTATAAGGCAAATGTAAGCGGTAAGACTCTAGAGTTAGCGCTTGGTTTCTCTCACCCAATTAAGTATCCTATCCCTGAAAATGTTGAAATTGGTGTTGAAAAAAATACCATTACCATTAAAGGAAGTGATAAACAGCAAATTGGACAAATTGCCGCAGAGATTAGAGAGTTTAGACCACCAGAACCATATAAAGGTAAGGGTGTGAAATACAGCGATGAAGTGATATTGCGTAAAGCAGGAAAAACTTCTAAAAAATAATAAGGTGAGAATATGACAGCTAAAGTTTTAGAGAAAAAAAAGATTCTAAGAGAAAAATGTAAAAAGCGTATCCGTTCTCAATGCAATGGAAATGCGACAAAGCCACGAGTAAGCGTATTCCGTTCAAATAAACATTTTTACGCACAAGCTATTGATGATAGCAAAGGGCATACAATCGCAGCTATTGATAGCAGGGTATTAAAAGTTGGCAATACAAAAGAAGACACAAATAAAATGGGTGCTGAATTTGCAAAGCTTTTAAAAGCAAAAAATATTAGTGCAGTTGTGTTTGATAGAAATGGATATTTGTATCATGGTGTAGTTGCTGCATTTGCTGATGGCTTAAGAAATAATGGCATAGCTCTATAAGGAGAGACAAGTGGAAATCAATAGAGAAGAATTTAGTGAAGTTGTGGTAAATATAGGACGCGTAACAAAAGTTGTAAAAGGTGGTAGAAGATTCCGCTTTAATGCACTTGTTGTTGTTGGTAATCGCAATGGCTTAGTAGGCTTTGGTTTAGGCAAAGCCAAAGAAGTCCCCGATGCGATTAAAAAAGCAATTGATGATGCGTTTAAAAATATTGTGCAAGTAAATATTAAAGGCACAACAATAGCACATGATATTGAGCATAAATATAATGCAAGCAAGATTCTATTAAAGCCTGCAAGCGAGGGAACTGGTGTTATCGCTGGTGGAAGTGCCCGTCCTGTTATAGAACTTGCTGGTATCAAAGATATTTTGACAAAATCGCTTGGCTCTAATAACCCATACAATGTAGTGCGTGCGACTATTGATGCGCTTGTTAGAATCAAGGCGTAAGGAGAAAGTATGTTAGAAAAAATTAAACCCGCTGAAAATAGTACAAAAGACATTAAAAGAGTAGGGCGAGGGCAGGGTTCTGGCATGGGTAAAACTTCTACTCGTGGCGGTAAAGGGCAAACTGCAAGAACAGGCTATAAAGCAAAAAGAGGCTTTGAGGGCGGACAGCAACCATTACAAAGAAGATTGCCAAAAGTTGGTTTTAACTCACATGTGGAAAAGCCTTTTGTTATTAATGCTGAAAAACAAAAAAAAGTTGCAACACTAGATTCTATTAGCCTTGAGACTTTACGCTCGATCTACACAATCCCAAAATATGTTACAAAAGTAAAGCTTATTGGGGCAAGTGCAAAGAATCTAAAATCTAAAATCAGTGATGAAAGTGTTGTAGTAACTGGACAAGCTTAATGAATAAAAGTATTCTCAATAAAATTCTTATTACTCTCGCATTCTTATTTGCTTATAGAATGCTATCTTATGTTCCTGTTCCCGGCGTTGATGCTGAAGTGTTAAAACGCATTTTTGATAGCAATGCAAGCAATGCGCTTGGACTTTTTAATATGTTTAGCGGTAATGCGTTGGAACGCGTTAGTATTATCTCTCTTGGTATCATGCCTTATATCACCGCATCAATTATCATGGAGCTTTTATCAGCGACTTTTGCAAATATCGGCAAGATGAAAAAAGAAAGAGATGGTATGCAGCAGTATATGCAGATTATCCGCTATCTTACGATATTTATTACAATCGTGCAGGCAATCAGTGTATCCTATGGTCTGCAAAGCATTGATGGTGGTAGTGCTATTATGTTGCATAATATGACTTTATTTGTGTCTATTGCGGTTATTTCTATGCTTGCTGGGACGATGCTTCTCATGTGGATAGGAGAGCAGATTACACAAAGAGGCGTGGGTAATGGTATAAGCCTTATTATTTTTGCTGGGATTGTATCTGGGATTCCGGGTGCGATTGGTGCGGAGTTTAGTGCGGTAAGTGAGAATGAAAAAAGCATATTCCAACTATTACTTGTATTGGCGGTTATCCTTATTACCGTGTTTGTTATTATTTATGTTGAGCTTGGTGAAAGAAGAGTGCCTATCTCTTATGCGCGTAAAGTCATCATGCAAAATCAGCATAAGCGGATTATGAACTACATTCCAATTAAGATAAATTTAAGCGGTGTTATTCCACCTATTTTTGCTTCAGCCTTGCTTGTTTTTCCATCGACCATATTGCAACAATTTGCAGGAAAACAAGTTGCAGAAAATCAAGCAAATAGTGACTCATGGCTTGTTATAATTGCAGATTACATAAGCCCATCATCGTATTTTTATAATATCCTTATGTTTATCTTTATTATCTTTTTTGCGTATTTTTACTCTTCAATTGTGTTTAACGCAAAAGATATAGCAGATAATCTTAAGCGACAAAATGGCTATATACCGGGACTGCGACCCGGAGAGAATACCGCGAGTTATCTCAATAAGGTAGCGGGGCATTTAACATTCTGGGGTGCTTTATATCTTGCAATTATTTCTACTATTCCATGGATTCTATTAAAAGGTATAGGGGTGCATTTTGTGTTTGGTGGGACTTCTGTATTGATTGTAGTCCAAGTTGCTATTGATACAATGAGAAAGATTGAGGCACAGCTATATACAAGCAAGTATCAAACATTAAGTGCGGTGGGAATCTAAGCTTACTATGAGTATTGCGACAAGAAATAAAAATGAATTAGCATTACTAGCTCAAGCAAACAAAGTGGTTGCCCTAACGCTTGATTATGCTAAAACGATAGTAAGTGAGGGGATTAGTCTTTTAGATCTTGACAAGGCAATCGAAGATAAGATTCTATCATTAGAATCGTTGCCAAGCTTTAAAGGATTATATGGCTTTCCTAATGCGGCATGTATATCTGTAAATCAAGTGATTATACATGGCATTCCAACAGATTATCGCTTAAAGCAAGGCGATATCGTTGGCATTGATATTGGCACAAAATATAAAAATTATTATGGCGATGGGGCAATTACTATTGGTGTAGGCAAGGTAAGCGATAAGGATGCAAAGCTTATGGAGTGTTCCTTACGCACACTTTATAATACAATAGATTCCATAAAAGCTGGTATGCGATTTAAAGAGATTAGTGCTATTTTACAGGAAAATATCGAGGGCATGGGCTTTGTGCCTTTGCTTGGATTCTGTGGGCATGGCATAGGCACAAAGCCACATGAAGAGCCGAGTATCCCAAATTATTTAGAAGATGGTGTCAAAATGGGCGGTCCTAAGGTTAGAAACGGCATGGTATTTTGCCTTGAGCCTATGGTATGCCAAAAAAATGGTGAGCCTGTCATTTTAGATGATAAATGGTCTGTTGTAAGCAAAGATGGTTTAAATACTTCTCATCATGAGCACACAATCGCAATCATTGATGGAAAGGCAAGAATTTTAACGGAGTTATAAATGGCAAAAGATGATGTAATTAAAGTAGATGGTAAAGTAATCGAGGCATTGCCTAGCACGACATTTAGAGTAGAGTTAGAGAATAAGCATATAGTGCTATGCCATATTTCTGGTAAAATGCGTATGCACAATATTAAGATTCTACCCGGCGATAATGTGCAGATAGAATTAACCCCATATAGCCTTGATAAAGGTCGCATTGTATTACGCTATCCGCGTGATTAGCCTTTATGACTAGTGGCTTTAAGAGAACACATATAGCAGGGGTTATATAAATAAATTTTGCGCTTAAATTATCTTATTTGAATCTATTTTGCAAAAAGGATAAAAAATGAGTGAGAATGTAACGATACAACATAATAAAGATTGTATAGAACTAATAAGGGGGGGGGGGGTAACTTGCTATAAGCATAATAAGCAAGTAAAACCCAAAATAGATTTTATACAATATGTGCTGCTTGTATGTATAGCTTTAGTTTTTATAGCTTGTAGCAACTCTTTGCAATATGTGAAAGATTCTAGTAGTTTTTCTAGCTTTGAGCTAGACTATCATGATATAGAATCCGTGATAGATGAAAACGCAAAATCCTTCATAAAATCAAACCTCATGAAAAAGTATGACGCTGATAAAAAAGCAGTCATGGCAATATCAAATATAGAGAATCTAAGCGATGAAAAGATAGACACAGAGTTTATAAGTCGCAAACTCATACGCAGACTTAGCTCTTATGAGCAAATCGTGCTAACAAACGCAGTAGCAGGCAGTGGTGCTAAAGCAGACAGCATGATAGAAGATTCTAGAAAGCTAACAGAAAATGATAACTTCAATCAATATACAACAAAAGAAAAAGGCAGAATTTTAGCACCCGAATACAGCCTTAGTGGAAAAATCACAAAAAGTATAAAAAACATAGGCAAAAAGCAAAGGGTAGATTATCAATTTCTCTTTATAGTCAGTGATTTAGATAGCGGTAGAGAGGTTTGGAGTAATGACACGATAATAAGTAAAGCGATAAAAAAAGAGGAAATAAGCAAATACAGCACAACAAATACAAACAATGTCGAAGCTACCAAATACAATGAAATAGGCTGGAACAATTACTACAATAGCGAGTATGGCAAAGCTAAAAAATACTTTAAAAAAGCTTGTAATCTAGGCTTAAAAGAAGCATGTGAAAATGTAAGAAAAGCACAAGATTCTAAAAAGGAAGCAAGGATTGCTAGGTCGTTTCTCAATGATACAAATAGTACTTTTGGCGGGATTGTGGGAGCTGATGTTGGCATTTTTTCTGGTGGTAGGGTCAATATGCCACAAACGACTTATTTACGCAGAATAAGCAATCAAGCATTAATGAAAGTATATATTGAAGAATTTTCTAGTCATTCGCATGTTTCTAATTATCCTGTTACCTTAAGAGTAGGTGGATTCTACAAAAAAGATAAGGGGTTATTTTTAGAAACGAACTTTTTGTATCGTATATATGACAACAAACTCGCACCACTTGAAGTCGATTGCATATGGACTGATGGACAATACTGCAATCCTGCAACAAATGTAAAAAGTGTGGATTTTCAACATTCTCAAATTGGAGGAAATTTGAGAATTGGCTATGGGAATACATGGAGATATGTATCGCTGATGGGATATATAGGGGGCGGTGCTTTTTTAGATGTGGATTCCAATATGACCATAAGAGGACATTTTTCGAATAGAGTGGTATAAAGACTATAATCTTACCAAAAAGATACAAGGTATCTATCCATTTTGGGAAATAGGTAGTTATATGACATATAAAGATAGGTTTTTTGTAGAAATGAGTTATAGATATGTTTTTGAGGGTGATATTGATAAATATTGGGTTGACGCCTCTTCTTTTAATCTCGGCATAGGCGTATTTTTAAGTAAAAAAAAATGTTTAGTCGTTAAAGGATTGGCAAATGATAATTTGGGGCATATTGTTAGGCGGACTTGTGTTTCTTAAGCAAAAATGGGCGAAAGCCCTAATTGCTGTCCTGATAGCTGGTTATATAATTCTTGTGTTTGTTGGTATCAACGAAGTGCCGAAGTTTGCTCAAAACAAATTGATATTCAGCGAAATAAAAAATGCGTTCATAGTCATTGTGATTGTCGCGTCTGTGTATTTCTTGTCGAAAAAAGATCAATCACCTAACAAGCAACAAGAAAAAGCAAGAAAAGACAGAAAGCTAGATTCTATAAAAACCCTAATATAAGGCATAGTGAAACATATCTTACGCATTCTAAAGAAATTTTACACATAGATTCTAATGTAGAATCTAAAGAGAATGTTTTATTATCAAGTAAAGATTCTATAGAATCTAAAGAAATCTATCAAGCAAAGTCTTTAGAAAAAGAGCATACACAAGATATTACCCCAGAAGTAGAAATCATAGAAGTAAAAGATGAAAATAAAAGATCTAAAAATGATAGAATCCTTTGTTCTTTTTGTGGTAGTAAAAATGTATCAAATGCGAATTTTTGCCATTCCTGTGGTAAGAGTATAAGCTTAGATTCTAAAGATTTTAGAGAATCTAAAAAAGAATATGCTAATAATAAAGCTGGTATTTTAAAATATCAAGGCTTATTTCAAATTCTTATAGGATTGCATGGGTTATTTGTGATTGTATTTATATTGTCAATAGTGCTTTCGGAGTTTAAAACAAAACCGATAGAATCTTTATTTTTTGGTGTTTTATTATTGTTGCCATTCGCATACACTTTCTACCAATACTTTAGATATAAAAAAATTTGGACATATTATGTATTTTTAGTATGCTTTGGCTTACTTTGCATATTGTCATTTTTTGGAATGTTTGGGAATCCTTTCGCTGTCATTGTTTTTATTTTATATTGTCTTATCCTTTGGTATCTTTATGAAAGCTTAAAATTAAATGGTTAAAATATTGTCTAAACTTAATTAATTTAAAAAATATCATTTAAGTCTTGACAAAGTTAAAAAAATAAGGCATAATTCAACCTTTAATCTTTTAGCATTTTTGATTTTAGTATGCTGGTTTAGCTCAGTTGGTAGAGCAGCTGCCTTGTAAGCAGCAGGCCGGGGGTTCGAGTCCCTTAACCAGCTCCATTTTTTAATCAAACTCTAATATTTTTAAGTTTAGTTATTTTGACTTTAAATAAAACATCAGTGTTTGACCAGTTTTTTAGCATTTGTGGTGAGTTACTCAAGTGGCCAACGAGGGCAGACTGTAAATCTGCTGACTATGTCTTCCGTGGTTCGAATCCACGACTCACCACCATTGTTTTTTGTTTGCGGGAATAGCTCAGTTGGCTAGAGCATCAGCCTTCCAAGCTGAGGGTCGCGGGTTCGAGCCCCGTTTCCCGCTCCATTTGTGTGAATAGATTATTTCGATTTATTAACGACTGGGAGCTGAAAACTTAGTTATTTTAGGATTTTTTCTAAACGCTTTTGTTTCCTGCTAGTTCTCGTTTTAAATCTAGTTATGTAATTATTTATAGTTTTTTATTTTTGCCCATATAGCTCAGTGGCAGAGCACTTCCTTGGTAAGGAAGAGGTCGGCGGTTCAATCCCGCTTATGGGCTCCAGTTTTTCGTTGGTTTTGAATTTTTATTCAATAGTCGTGTTTAATTTTATTTTAGGAGATAGCTATGGCTAAAGAGAAATTTAACAGAAGTAAGCCGCATGTGAATGTGGGAACTATTGGGCATGTCGATCATGGTAAAACAACTTTGAGTGCTGCAATCTCTGCTGTATTGGCAACTAAGGGTCTTGCAGAGCTTAAAGATTATGACAATATTGACAACGCACCAGAAGAGAAGGAAAGAGGTATTACAATCGCTACTTCTCATATTGAGTATGAGACAGAAAACAGACACTATGCGCATGTGGATTGCCCCGGACACGCGGACTATGTAAAAAACATGATTACAGGTGCTGCACAAATGGATGGTGCGATTTTGGTTGTATCTGCATCTGATGGTCCTATGCCACAGACAAGAGAGCATATTCTACTTTCAAGACAAGTAGGTGTTCCATATATTGTTGTATTTTTGAATAAACAAGATATGCTTGATGACCCTGAATTGCTTGAGTTAGTAGAAATGGAAGTAAGGGATTTATTAAATGAGTATGAATTCCCGGGTGATGATACACCTATTGTTGGTGGGTCTGCACTAAAAGCACTTGAAGAGGCAAAAGCTGGAACAGTTGGTGAATGGGGACAAAAGATTCTAGATCTTATGGCTGCTGTTGATAGCTACATTCCTACACCAAAAAGAGATGTTGATAAAACTTTCCTTATGCCTGTTGAAGATGTGTTCTCTATCGCTGGTCGTGGAACGGTTGTTACAGGTAGAATTGAAAGAGGTGTTGTAAAAGTAGGTGATGAAGTTGAAATCGTGGGAATCCGTGATACACAGAAAACTACTGTTACAGGTGTTGAAATGTTCCGTAAAGAAATGGATCAAGGTGAGGCTGGCGATAATGTCGGTGTGCTTTTGCGTGGAACTAAGAAAGAGGAAGTAGAAAGAGGTATGGTGCTTTGTAAGCCCGGCTCAATCACTCCACATAAAAAGTTTGAAGCTGAAATCTATGTTCTTACAAAAGATGAAGGCGGAAGACATACACCATTCCATAACAACTATCGTCCGCAATTCTATGTGCGAACAACAGATGTTACAGGTGCAATCATTTTACCAGAAGGCACTGAACTTGTAATGCCGGGTGATAATGTTAAAATCACTGTTGAATTATTGAATCCTATTGCATTAGAGCTTGGGACAAGATTTGCTATCCGCGAGGGTGGTAGAACAGTTGGTGCTGGTGCTGTAACAAAAATCATTGAATAGGAAAAGTTATGGCAAAGGGTAATTTGGTTAAAGTTGGATTGAAGTGTTCTGAGTGTGGTGATATTAATTATAGCACTACAAAGAATGCAAAAACAAATACAGAAAAACTGGAGCTTAAAAAGTTCTGCCCAAGATTAAATAAACATACAATACATAAAGAAGTAAAGCTTAAAACAAGCTGATTTTATTCTACAAAATGTATGTTGTGTCTCACATTCTGTGAGGCATAGGGATCGTTTGGATTTCTAGTATTTGTTTGGGAAGGTCAGTAGCTCCAATGGTTAGAGCATCGGTCTCCAAAACCGAGTGTTGAGGGTTCGAGTCCTTCCTGGCCTGCCATTATAGATTTGGTATCAAGGTTTTTATAGTGAAGATAAAAAAATATTATAAAGAATCTAAAGATGAGTTGGGAAAAGTTATCTTTCCAACAAAAGAGCAAGTGCGGACCGCATTTGTTTCTGTGATTATTGTTGTTTCTGTAATTGCCTTGTTTCTGGCAGTTATCGATGTCTTTTTCCATTATACGATTTCGCGTATAGTATCTTAGGAATTGTTGGTAAATTAAGGAATAGCTAATGGAATTTCAATGGTATGCAATACAAACATATTCGGGAAGTGAGCAATCTGTAAAGAAAGCTATAGAGAATCTTATTGAGCAGAATAATGCTTCCCATCGTTTGAAAAACATAGTTGTTCCTACTGAAGATGTTTTTGAAATCAAAGATAAGAAGAAAAAGACGGTGCAAAGAAGTATCTATCCGGGATATGTGTTTGTATATGTTAACCTAGATACGGAGCTTTGGCATATGATTCAGTCATTACCAAGAGTTGGTAGATTCATTGGAGAGAGCAAAAAGCCCACGCCTTTAAGTGAAGCAGATATTCAAAATATTTTAGATAAGATTGAGAATAGACCTGCACCTCGCCCTAAAGTTTCATTTGCTACCGGCGAGTCTGTCTTAATCACAGATGGACCTTTTGCTAACTTCACTGGTGTCGTTGAGAGTTATGATATAAAAACTAAGAAATTAAAACTTAATGTTTCTATTTTTGGTCGTAATACTCTCACAGAGATTAATGATGTGCAAGTTGAAAAAATTCTTTAACATTTTTTAAATAAGGATAGACAATGGCAAAAAAGATTGTTGGCGAATTAAAATTGCAGATTCCAGCTGGCAAAGCAAATCCATCTCCTCCAGTGGGTCCAGCTCTTGGACAAAGGGGTGTTAATATTATGGAATTTTGTAAAGCTTTTAATGAGAAAACAAAGGATATGGGTAATTTTAATATCCCCGTTATCATCACTGTGTATCAAGATAAAAGCTTTACATTTGTTACTAAAAAGCCACCTGTAACAGATTTGATTAAGAATGTTGCTCAATTGACAAAGGGTTCTGATAATCCTTTGAAAAATAAAATTGGTAGGATTACACAATCTCAACTTGAAGAGATTGCAAAAACAAAAATGGAAGATTTAAATACGACTGACATTGAAGAGGCAAAAAAGATAGTTGCGGGTAGTGCTAGAAGCATGGGCGTTGAAATAGTAGATTAATTTTTGGAGAATCATAATGAAGAAAAAAATGTCAAAAAGATTACAAGCTTTATCTCAAAAAATTGATTGTGATAAAACTTACGATATGGAATCTGCGATAAATGCGGTAAAATCCCTTGCTTCTGCAAAATTCGACGAAACTGTGGAGGTTGCATTGCGACTTGGTGTTGATCCGCGTCATGCCGATCAAATGATCCGCGGTGCAGTTGTATTGCCGCATGGCACGGGCAAAAAGGTAAGAGTTGCAGTGTTTGCAAAGGATTTAAAAGCTGATGAGGCACGAAAAGCTGGTGCTGATGTGGTTGGCGATGAAGATTTAGCAGAACAGATTAAGGGCGGGAATATAGATTTTGATATGGTGATTGCCACACCTGATATGATGCCACTTGTTGGTAAAGTTGGTAGAATATTGGGACCAAAAGGTATCATGCCAAATCCAAAGACAGGCACGGTTACTGCTGATATAGCAAAAGCTGTTGCAAATGCAAAAAGCGGACAAGTAAATTTCCGTGTTGATAAAAAAGGAAATATTCATAGCCCTATTGGTAAGGCAAGTTTTGATAATAATAAATTGCTTGATAATTTAGTTGAGTTTGTAAAAACTATCAATAGATTAAAGCCAAGCACTGCGAAAGGCAAATATATTAAGTCAAGTAACCTTTCTTTGACGATGAGTCCATCAGTTAAAGTAGATTCACAAGAACTTATGGATGTAAAATAGCAGGGAAGTAAAATAAAGATTCTAGAATCTTTTATCTTTATCTTGGGCTAGAGACTACTGGGGCGTGAAGCTTAAAAATTACCCCGTATAAGTTTGAAGGCTGAAAGGAGGAAGCATGACAAGAGAAGAGAAAGCACAGCTTGTAGCAAGTTTAAGCGAAAGCTTTAAAAATGCTAGTGCAATGATTATTTGTGATTATAAGGGATTGCAAGTAAAGCAATTAGAGTCTTTACGCAGAAGCTCTAAAGATTCTGATATTTGTGTGCAGGTTATTAAAAATAAACTTGCAAATATTGCATTGAAACAAGCAGGTTATAAAGAAGCTGAACTCAAAGATACAAATATTTATATTTGGTCTAACGATCAGATTTCTTTATCAAAAGTTGTATGTAAATTTCAAGAAGCAAATAGCGAAAAATTTAGCGTTAAATTTGGCTATTTTGATGGCGAGATTGTAGATTCTAAGCATATCACTGCAGTATCTAAACTACCAAGCAAAGACGAATTGATTGGTATGTTGTTGTCTATATGGACAGCACCTGCAAGGTATTTTGCGACAGGATTAGACAATTTAAGAAAACAAAAAGAAGAGCAAGGAGCTTAATATGGCAATTTCAAAAGAAGATGTATTAGAATATATCGGTAATTTATCGGTTTTAGAGTTATCAGAGTTAGTAAAAGCGTTTGAAGAAAAATTTGGTGTAAGTGCTGCTCCAACGGTTGTAGCTGGTGCAGTTGCTGGTGGCGGTGCTGGGGCTGCAGCTGAAGAAAAAATAGAATTTGATGTTGTGCTTGTTGATGCAGGCGCAAACAAAATCAATGTTATTAAGGCTGTTAGAGAAATCACTGGTCTTGGCTTAAAAGAAGCTAAAGAAGCAACAGAGAAAACACCAAATACACTTAAAGAAGGCGTAAGCAAAGAAGACGCTGAAAACTTTAAGAAAAAACTTGAAGAAGCAGGTGCAAAAGTAGAAGTAAAATAACTTTTACCTAACTATTGTAAGCTTTTTAAGCCTATCTTTGTGGCGGAGATTCTATCCGCCTTTGGATAGGCTTTTTTGCATTTTTATAATTTTATAAATATTCTCTCTATTGTATCATATCTCTGCGTATGGTGTATGGTAGGCTAGAGAGAGTATTTGGCTCTTAAAAAACTTTGAGATAAAGAGGGTTAATATGGGCAAACGACGACTAACAAACACGAGATTAAGAGTTGATTTTTCAAAAAGCCAAGAAGAGCTTGATGTTCCTAACTTATTAATGCTGCAAAAGGATAGCTATGATTCTTTTTTGTATTCAAATGATAGTAGAGAAAGTGGGATTGAGCGTGTATTAAAGTCTATTTTTCCTATTCAGGATAGTGCTGGTCGTGTTACTTTGGAATATGCTGGTTGTGAGTTTGGTAAGCAAAAATATACTATTGCTGAAACAATGGTAAGAGGCTTAACATATTCTATTCCATTGAAAATTAAGATTCGCCTTGTATTGTGGGATAAAGATGACAAGGGTGAGCAAGTAGGCGTTAAGGATATTAAAGAGCAAACTATTTATGTGCGTGAGATTCCATTAATGACTGATAGGGTGTCTTTCATTATTAATGGGGTTGAGCGAGTTGTGGTAAATCAGCTTCATAGAAGTCCGGGCGTTATCTTTAAGGAAGATGAGTCAAACACTTCAGCAAATAAGCTTATCTATACTGGACAAATTATTCCAAATATGGGCGCTTGGCTATATTTTGAATATGATGCAAAAGACGTTATGTATGTAAGAATCAATAAGCGAAGAAAAATGCCTGTTACTATCCTTTTTAGAGCATTAGGTTATAGTAAGCAGCAAATTATTCAAATGCTTTATCCTGTGCTTGATGTGTCTGTGAAAAAGGATAAATTCTATATTCCATTTAATCCAAATGATATTGAGGGAAGTCTTGAGTATGATTTGATAAATGAAAAAGGGCAGGTTGTTTTACCTGCGGGAAAAAGATTCAATAAAAAGCGTATAAGAGATTTAAATGAGCAAAATATTAGCTATGATAAAGTGGAGTTTTCCACAACAAATCTTTTAAATACTTATCTTGCAGAACCAGTCATTGATAGCAAAAGCGGAGAAGTAATACTTGATACACTCTCACCTTTAAACGAAGCGAATATAAAGAAATTAAATGACAATAAGATAACAAAATTTAAGATTATCCATGACACAGCACCGGGCTATGATAACTCTATCATTAACTCATTCCTTGCAGATATGGAAAGCTTGAAAAACATTCGCCAAACGGAAAAAATTGATGATGAATGTGATTTAGCGGCTATTAGAATCTATAAGGTTATGCGTCCAGCAGAGCCTGTAACAAGAGAAGTGGCACATAAATTTATCGAGCAGTTATTCTTTGATCCTTCGCGTTATGATTTAACAGGCGTTGGTCGTATGAAAATGAATCATAAGCTAAATCTTAAAGTGCCAGATTATGTAAGTGTGCTAACTTATGAAGATATTATTGAAACGGTTAAATATCTTATGCAAGTTCGCAATGGTAAGGGCAGGATTGATGATAGGGATCACTTAGGAAATAGAAGAATTAGGGCTATTGGCGAGTTGCTTGCAAATGAGCTTCATTCAGGGCTTGTTAAAATGCAAAAATCAATCAAAGATAAGCTTACACAACAAACTTCTTTTGAAAATGTAATGCCACATGATTTGATTAGCTCTAAAATGATTACAAGCACGATTATGGAGTTTTTTGCGATTGGGCAATTATCGCAGTTCATGGATCAAACAAATCCGCTGTCAGAGATTACGCATAAAAGGCGACTTTCAGCATTAGGCGAGGGCGGTTTGGTAAAAGAGCGTGTAGGCTTTGAAGCAAGAGATGTGCATCCAACGCATTATGGTAGAATCTGTCCTATTGAAACGCCAGAAGGGCAGAATATCGGGCTTATTAATACTCTATCAACTTTTACAAAAGTAAATGATTTAGGCTTTATTGAAGCCCCTTATAAAAAAGTAGTCGATGGAAAAACGACAAATGAAGTAGTCTATCTTACTGCAACACAAGAAGATGGCAAGGTTATAGCCCCTGCAAGCACAAAGCTAGATTCTACAAATAAGATTGTAGAGGGCTTGATTGAAACTCGTTGCGGTGGTGAGATTTCATTGCGTAAAACAGAAGATGTTGAGCTTATAGATTTAAGTGCTAGAATGCTTGTTGGTGTTGCGGCTTCACTCATTCCATTCTTAGAGCATGATGATGCTAACCGCGCACTTATGGGATCTAACATGCAGCGACAAGCTGTGCCGCTATTAAAGCCAGATGCACCTATTGTTGGGACAGGTATTGAAAGCGTTATTGCACGAGATTCTTGGGCGGCTATTAAGGCAAGACAAGGTGGTGTTGTAGAAAAAGTAGATGGTAAAAATATCTATATACTTGGTGAAAATGAAAATGGTGCTTATATCGATAGCTATTCAATGCAAAAAAATATGAGAACTAATCAAAATACAAGCTTTACACAACGACCGATTGTAAAAGTAGGCGATAAGATTAAAGCTGGACAGATTATCGCAGATGGTGCGAGTATGGATAGCGGCGAACTTGCATTAGGGAAAAACATTCGCGTTGCTTTCATGCCTTGGTATGGTTATAACTTTGAAGATGCGATTGTTGTAAGTGAGAATATCATTAAAGATGATGCTTTTACTTCTGTGCATATATATGAAAAAGAGATAGAGGCAAGAGAGCTTAAGCATGGTATTGAAGAGATTACTGCTGATATTCCAAATGTGCGAGAAGATAGTATCGCACACCTTGATGAAAGTGGTATTGTAAAGATTGGGACTTATGTAACAGGCGGTATGATTCTAGTTGGTAAGGTAACACCAAAGGGAGATGTGAAGCCAACGCCAGAAGAGCGATTATTGCGTGCGATTTTTGGGGAAAAAGCCGGACATGTTGTAAATAAATCTCTTTATTGTCCACAAAGCATGGAAGGCTATGTTGTAGATGTGAAAATCTTTACAAAAAAAGGCTATGAAAAAGATGCAAGAGCAAGACAGGCTTATGAAGATGAAAAGTCTGATTTAGATATTGAGCATCATGAGCGTTTGACAATGTTAAATAAGGAAGAGATGCTTAGAATCTCTTATGTATTGTCAAAAGAGCCACTAAGTGCAGAAGCAAAGATTAATGATAAAGTCTTTAAGAAGGGCGAGTGTATCCCTAAAAAAGAGTTTGATGATATTAGTCGCTTTGCGTTAAATACGCTTATTAAAAGCTATTCTAAAGAGATTCAGAATCAATACGAACAAATTAAAAATAACTTTTTAGAGCAAAAGCGAGTTTTAGGTGTCGAGCATGAAGAAAAACTTGCGATTTTAGAAAAAGATGATATTTTACCAAATGGCGTTGTAAAGCTTGTAAAAATCTATATTGCAACAAAAAGAAAGCTAAAAGTCGGCGATAAAATGGCGGGGCGACATGGGAATAAAGGTATTGTAAGTAATATTGTCCCAGCAGTTGATATGCCTTATACAAAAGATGGAGAGCCAATTGATATTATCCTTAATCCTTTGGGTGTGCCAAGTCGTATGAATATCGGGCAGATTCTAGAAGTGCATTTGGGATTAATTGGTAAGCGTTTTGGAGAGCAAATAGAAGATGAGTTGAAAAAATCTCAATATGAGTTCAGCACAGAGCTTAAAGCTAAAATGATTGAGATAGCAAAAGCTGTGAATGAAGATGATTCTGTTATTAAGATTCTAGAATCTGCGAGTAAAGATGATTTACTCGCTTATGCGAGAGATTGGAGTAATGGTGTAAAGTTTGCCATTCCAGTATTTGAGGGTATATCGCAAGAAAAATTCAACAAGCTATTTGAAATGGCTCGAATAGATATGGACGGAAAAACTGAGCTTTATGATGGTAAAACTGGTGAGAAAATCAAAGAGAGAGTTAATGTCGGCTATATGTATATGTTGAAGCTTCATCACCTTGTCGATGAAAAAGTGCATGCAAGAAGCACAGGACCTTACTCACTTGTAACACAGCAGCCAGTTGGTGGTAAAGCGCTTTTTGGTGGGCAGCGATTTGGTGAAATGGAAGTATGGGCGCTAGAAGCTTATGGTGCAGCACATACTTTGAAAGAAATGCTTACGATCAAATCTGATGATGTAAATGGTAGAAGAGAGGCGTATGAGGCGATTACAAAAGGTTATCCTATTGGAGATTCTGCAATCCCAGAAACTTTTTATGTTTTAACAAAAGAGTTGCAGTCTTTAGCCCTTGATGTCAATGTATATGGTGAGAATCAAGATGAGCCTTTAACGATCAGTGAAAAAGAGAAAGATAGACCAAAAGATTTTAGCTCTTTTCAAATAGTCTTAGCAAGTCCAGAGAAGATACGCTCATGGAGTAGAGGTGAAGTAAAAAAACCAGAGACAATTAATTACCGCACACTAAAACCAGAGAGAGATGGGCTTTTCTGCACAAAAATCTTTGGACCAGTAAGAGATTATGAATGCCATTGTGGTAAGTATAGAAAAGGGCGTTATAAAGATGTGATATGTGAGAAATGTGGCGTAGAGGTTACAACTGCAAAAGTTCGCCGCTCAAGAATGGGGCATATCGAGCTTGTAACGCCAGTAGCACATATTTGGTATGTAAGCTCTCTTCCTAGTCGTATCGGCACATTGCTTGGTGTGAAGATGAAAGATTTAGAGAGAGTGCTTTACTATGAAGCCTATATTGTTAAAAATGCAGGTGATGCGTATTATGACAATGAGCTGACAAAAAAAGTTATGAAATATGATGTGCTGAATGAAGAGCAGTTTAAAAATCTGAATGGACGATTTGAGCTTGCAGGATTTGAAGCACAAATGGGCGGTGAAGCGGTTAAGGAATTATTAGAAGAGCTAGATTTAGTGAATCTTTTAGAATCTTTAAAAGCAGATATCGCTGCTACTAATTCTGAAGCAAAAAAGAAAACCTATATTAAGCGTCTAAAGGTTGTAGAAAGCTTTTTACAATCAGGGAATAGACCAGAGTGGATGATGCTTAGCGTATTACCGGTGTTGCCACCAGATTTACGACCTTTAGTAGCCCTTGATGGTGGTAAGTTTGCGGTTAGTGATGTGAATGATTTGTATCGCCGCGTTATTAATCGTAACTTGCGATTAAAGAGATTAATGGAGCTTGATGCACCAGAAATTATCGTGCGTAATGAAAAAAGAATGTTGCAAGAAGCAGTAGATGCACTTTTTGATAATGGTAGAAACTCAAATGCAGTAAAAGGTGCAAATAAGCGACCGCTAAAATCTCTATCAGAAATTATTAAAGGAAAGCAAGGAAGATTCCGTCAGAATCTACTTGGAAAAAGGGTGGATTTCTCAGGCAGAAGCGTTATTGTCGTTGGACCAAATTTACGCATGGATCAATGCGGATTGCCTAAAAATATGGCTATTGAGCTATTTAAGCCGCATTTACTTGCAAAGCTTGAAGAAAAAGGACATGCAAAGACTATTAAAACCGCAAAACAGATGATTGACCAAAAAACAAATGAAGTTTGGGAGTGTTTGCAAGAGATTATTGAGGGCTATCCGGTTATGCTAAATCGTGCGCCGACATTGCATAAGCAGTCAATACAAGCATTCCACCCAAAACTTATTGATGGTAAAGCAATCCAGTTGCATCCGCTTGTATGTTCTGCATTTAACGCAGACTTTGATGGGGATCAAATGGCAGTGCATGTTCCATTATCAAAAGAAGCCATTGCAGAATGTAAGATTCTCATGCTAAGTTCAGCAAATATTTTGCTACCAGCAAGTGGTAAGCCAGTCGCTGTGCCAAGTCAAGATATGGTTTTAGGGCTTTATTATCTAAGCCTTGAGAAGCCAGATTCTAAAGGTGAGCATAAGCTTTTCTCAAACTTTAATGAAATTGCAATGGCAATGGAATTTGATGAGCTTGATATACATAGCACCATACGCGTAGTGCATGAGCGGCATGTAATTACAACTACTGCGGGTAGAATGGTATTGCGTTCTATTTTACCAAGCTTTGTATCGCCACATTTATGGAATCGCGTTTTGAAAAAGAAAGATATATCAAATCTTATTGATTGCGTATATAAAGAAAGCGGTATTGGTGGCACAGCAGTATTCCTTGATAATCTAAAAGATTTAGGATTTAAATATGCGACAAAAGCGGGTATTTCTATTGCCGCAGCAGATATTATTATCCCAGATTCTAAAACTAAAATGATTACAGAATCTAAGGAGCGTGTGCGTGAGATTCAGTCTCAAGCAGAACAAGGTGCTTTAACGATACAAGAACGCTACAATAAAATCATCGATGTTTGGACAGAAACAAATGACAAAATGGCAAAAGAGATGATGGAGATTGTAGAGAAAGATAGGGGCGGATTTAACCCTATCTACATGATGGCAGATTCTGGTGCTAGAGGTAGTGCGACACAGATTAGACAGCTATCTGCGATGCGTGGTCTTATGGCAAAGCCTGATGGTAGCATTATTGAAACGCCTATTATCTCAAACTTTAAAGAGGGCTTGAATGTGCTTGAATACTTTACTTCAACACACGGAGCAAGAAAGGGTCTAGCAGATACAGCGCTTAAAACCGCAAATGCTGGTTACCTTACAAGAAAGCTTATTGATGTCAGTCAAAATGTGAAAATCACAATGGAAGATTGTGGCACACATGAGGGAGTAGAGCTTACTGACATTGCAGTTGGTAATGAGATGATTGAGACATTGCAAGAGCGTATTGTAGGTAGGGTAACTGCTGCGGAAGTGCATGATGGAATCTCAAAGGAAGTGCTAGTGCAAGAGGGCAAACTCATCACAGAAGAGATTGCAGAACAGATTAAAAACGCAGGTGTTAGGGCAGTAAATATCCGCACCCCTATCACATGTAAAGCACCGCGTGGTATATGTGCGAAGTGTTATGGATTAAATCTTGGTGAAGGTAAAATGAGTATCACTGGAGATTCTGTTGGTGTTATTGCTGCTCAATCTATCGGTGAGCCCGGAACGCAGCTTACACTGCGAACATTCCATGTCGGTGGGACAGCAAGTAGAAGTCAAGAGGAAAATCAAATTGTCGCAAATAAAGAAGGCTTTATCCGCTACTATAATATTAAAACGCATAAAAATAGAGAGGGTAAAAATATTATCGCAAATAGAAGAAATGCTTCTGTATTGCTTGTTGAGCCAAAGATTAAAGCACCTTTTGATGGTGAATTGCAAGTTGAAACCGCACATGATAGAATCATCTTAGTCCTAAAAGGTGCAAAAGAGCAGAAGACTTATGAGTTAGGTAAGACTGATATTGCAGCCCAAAGGGAATTAGCAGGTGTTATCGGTGAGATTGAGGGTAAAATCTATATCCCGCATGATACAGGCTATAAAGTAAAAGCGGGGGATAGTATCGCAGATGTTATTAAAGATGGTTGGAATGTAGGCAATCGTATCCCTTATGCGAGTGAATTGCATATCCAAGATAATGAGCCGGTTTCACAAGATATATACGCAAATGTTGATGGTGTTGTGAAGTATTATCGCCTTGTATCTGATGAGTTAGAGCGATACCATGAAGTAAGTGTCGGTATGGTTGTGAAAGAAAAAGGCATTTTTGCAGTGATTGCAGATTCTAATGATAGGGAAGCATGCAGACACTATATCGCAAGAGGTTCAAAGATTGAGACTAAAGATAATGCAGAAGTAACAAAAAAGACACGCATCGCAAATAAAAATAATGATAAAGATGCGGTTGTTGCGTCGTGGGATGCTTACAATACACTTGTGATTGCAGAACAAGCTGGAACAATACGCTTTAATGATGTAGTAGCAGGCACAACCGTGATTGAAAAAGAAGATGAAAAAACGCATATCAAATCACTCACAGTGCAGGAGTATATCCCACAAGGCTATAAACCTGCGATTGTAGTGTTAGATTCTAAAGGTAAAGAGACTGCCTATAATCTTGAGCCAAAAAGCGTATTGCTTGTAAGCGATGGAGAAAAAGTTGAGGTTGCTGATGTGTTAGCGAAAGTGCCAAAAGCAACAGCGAAATCAAAAGATATTACGGGTGGTCTGCCTCGTGTTTCTGAATTGTTTGAAGCAAGAAAGCCAAAAGATATTGCAGTATTAGCAGAAATTGATGGACATGTGAGCTTTGGCAGGGCAATACGCGGTAAAGAAAGAGTTGTAATCACAGCTGATGATGGCAGACAGACTGAATATCTCATTGATAAGTCAAAGCAGATTCTAGTGCGTGAGGGTGAATTTGTACATGCAGGTGAAATGCTTAGTGATGGAACGATAAGCAGCCATGATATTTTAAGAATCAATGGTGAAAAAGAGTTGCATAAATATGTTGTAGGTGAAGTTCAGCAAGTGTATCGCCGACAAGGTGTTAGCATTGCTGATAAGCATATCGAGGTTATTTTATCTCAAATGCTTCGCTATTTCAAAGTGCTTGATAGCGGAGATACGAAATTCATTGAAGGAGATCTTGTTAGCCGTAGGCATTTCAAAGAAGAGAATGAAAGAATGCTAAAAATGGGTGGTAATCCTGCTATTGCAGAGCCTGTATTGCTTGGTATTACTCGTGCTGCAATCAGTAGTGATTCTATCATTTCAGCAGCTTCTTTCCAAGAAACTACGAAAGTGCTTACAGAGGCAAGTATCTCTGCGAAAAAGGATTTCTTAGAAGACTTGAAAGAAAATGTTGTTTTGGGTCGTATGATTCCAGTAGGAACGGGCTTATATAAGAATAAAAAAGTGATGATTAGACACAATAAGGATAATTCCTAAGTTTAATCTAAACATTTTTTAAGTATAATAGCCAAAAATTTTGTAAATTTTATTATAAGGATGGATGTGTGCCAACGATTAATCAGTTGATTCGCAAGGAAAGAAAAAAGGTTGTCAAAAAGACAAAGTCGCCAGCGTTAGTAGAGTGTCCTCAAAGAAGAGGTGTTTGCACAAGAGTTTATACTACTACACCAAGGAAGCCAAACTCAGCGATTAGAAAAGTAGCTAAAGTGCGACTTACAAGTAAGTTTGAAGTGATTAGTTATATACCGGGTATTGGTCATAACTTACAAGAGCACTCTATCGTGTTAGTGCGTGGTGGTAGGGTAAAAGACTTACCGGGTGTTAAATATCATATTATTCGTGGTGCGCTTGATACTGCAGGTGTTGCAAAGCGATCTGTTTCACGCAGTAAGTATGGTGCTAAAAAAGCAAAAGATGCTAAAAAATAATTTGAAATAAGGAGCAGTGATTCAATGAGAAGAAGAAAAGCCCCCGTTAGAGAAGTTTTGGGCGATCCAATATATGGCAATAAGGTTGTAACAAAGTTTATCAATAAAATGATGTATGATGGTAAAAGAAGCGTAGCAGAAAAGATTATTTACGCAGCTTTTAATAGAATCGAAGAAAAAAGCGGTGAAAAAGGCATTGAAGTCTTTGAAAAAGCATTAGCAAACATTCGTCCGCTTGTAGAAGTGAGAAGCAGAAGAGTAGGTGGGGCAACCTATCAAGTGCCAGTAGAAGTGCGACCAGAAAGACAACAAAGCCTTTCTATCCGTTGGCTTTTAGAAGCTACAAGAAAACGCAATGAAAGAACAATGATAGAGCGTTTAGCAAATGAGCTTATGGACGCAGCAAGTGATAAAGGTGCGGCATTTAAGAAAAAAGAAGATGTGCATAAAATGGCAGAAGCAAACAAAGCGTTTGCACATTATCGCTGGTAGTTTAAGGATAGTAAATGGCTAGAAAAACCCCTTTAAATAAAATACGCAATATCGGTATTGCCGCACATATTGATGCTGGAAAGACAACAACTTCAGAGAGAATCTTATTCTATACAGGTGTAAGTCATAAGATTGGCGAAGTGCATGATGGTGCTGCGACAATGGACTGGATGGAGCAAGAAAAAGAGAGAGGTATCACTATTACTTCTGCGGCGACTACTTGCTTTTGGAAAGATCATCAAATTAATCTCATCGACACTCCCGGACATGTCGATTTTACAATTGAAGTAGAGAGGTCTATGCGTGTGCTTGATGGTGCTGTTGCGGTGTTCTGTTCTGTTGGTGGTGTGCAGCCTCAAAGTGAAACCGTGTGGCGACAAGCAAATAAATATGGTGTGCCTCGTATGGTATTTGTGAATAAAATGGATAGAATCGGTGCGAATTTCTATAATGTAGAATCACAAATCAAAGAGCGACTAAAGGCTAATCCTGTGCCAATCTGCATTCCTATCGGTGCGGAAGATTCTTTCAAAGGTGTAGTTGATTTAGTATTAATGAAAGCTATCGTGTGGAATGATGAATTTATGGGTGCAAAGTATGATATAGAAGAGATTCCAGCAGATTTAATGGATAAAGCAAATGAATATAGAGAAAAGCTTGTAGAATCTGCAGCCGAGCAAGATGAAGCTTTAATGGAAAAATATCTAGGTGGCGAAGAGCTAAGTGAAGCTGAAATTAAAAAAGGCATTAAAGTGGGTTGCCATAATATGAGCCTTATTCCTATGCTTTGTGGTTCAAGCTTTAAAAACAAAGGTGTGCAAACATTGCTTGATGCAGTCGTTGATTATCTCCCCGCACCAACTGAAGTTGCGGAAATTAAAGGTATTGAGCCAAAAACAGAAGAAGAAGTGCTTGTAGAATCTAGCGATGATGGTGAGTTTGCAGGACTTGCGTTTAAGATTATGACAGACCCATTTGTTGGACAGCTTACATTCGTGCGTGTATATCGCGGTAAGTTAGAATCTGGTAGCTATGTGTATAACTCTACAAAAGGTAAAAAGGAAAGGGTAGGGCGACTTTTAAAAATGCACTCTAATAAGAGAGAAGATATTAAAGAAGTCTATGCCGGTGAGATTTGTGCCTTTGTTGGTTTAAAAGAGACACTAACTGGAGATACGCTTTGCGATGATAAAAAGCCAGTGATTTTAGAGCGTATGGAGTTCCCAGAGCCAGTTATTCACATTGCAGTTGAGCCAAAGACAAAAGCCGATCAAGAGAAAATGGCAGTAGCACTTGGTAAGCTTGCAGAAGAAGACCCAAGCTTTAGAGTAAGCACACAGGAAGAAACAGGGCAAACGCTTATCGGTGGTATGGGCGAGTTACACCTTGAAATCATTGTGGATAGACTAAAGCGAGAGTTTCGTGTTGAAGCAGAAGTTGGACAGCCACAAGTTGCATTTAGAGAGACTATCCGTAGCAGTGTTACACAAGAATGTAAATACGCCAAGCAGTCAGGTGGTCGTGGGCAATACGGACATGTGCATATTAAGCTAGAGCCAAAAGAAGCGGGCAGTGGTTATGAATTTGTAAATGAAATTAGCGGTGGCGTGATTCCAAAAGAATATATCCCAGCCGTTGATAAGGGTATCCAAGAAGCAATGCAAAATGGTGTGTTAGCGGGTTATCCAGTGGTAGATTGTAAAGTAACGCTTTATGATGGAAGCTACCACGAAGTAGATTCAAGCGAAATGGCATTTAAGATTGCTGGATCTATGGCGTTTAAAGATGCTTGTCGCAAGGCAAATGCGGTATTATTAGAGCCTATGATGAAAGTGGAAGTTGAAGTGCCAGAAGAGTATATGGGCGATGTTATCGGCGATTTAAACCGCAGAAGAGGACAGATTAACTCTATGGACGATAGAATGGGATTAAAAATCGTTAATGCGTTCGTGCCACTTGCCGAAATGTTTGGCTATTCTACCGATTTGCGTTCAGCTACACAAGGTAGAGGCACTTATACGATGGAATTTGATCATTATGGCGAAGTGCCTAGCAATATCGCTAAAGAAATCATGGATAAACGCAGTAGCTAATCCTTTTTGCTATCCCTTTAGCCTATTTATAATTACGCTTATTGAATCTAAACCCATAAGTTTAGATTCAATCTCAAAACTTCAAAATTACTATATTGTTTTAACTTTCCCATAATTGTTTTTTTGTTGCGTATAATGTGCAATTTAATGGTGAGAATTTAGCTACAATTAAACCTTATTGCATAAGCGATAATCTACAATTAAAGGTTTTCAAGTTGAAAATTTATCAATAGAATCACATAAAAACCCTTGACAAATCGTTTTTTTTGTATTATACGCACATAGCATTATATGCTAAATTTTTATGAAAGGATTTGTTATGAGTGATAAAAAAATAAGCCCTCAAGATAATTCTGCAAATCAGCAGAATGCAAACAAGGGAACACCGGGTGTAAATAAGCAATTTGCACAAGCTCAAGGCAATAGAGGGAAGCAAATGAATCCCAACCAAAATCAGACTAAGAAATAGTCTAAAATAAATTCATGTTGCTAAATTGCAGTATTAGGTTAGCATTATTGCTAAATGCCTGTATTGCAAACAATATGGATTTTCCGTGTTTCTTACCTTATTCTTTTTGAATAATATTTTTGCTTATATATTTAGGGATATTGTCAAATTAAGGTATAAAGGCGGTTTTGATATTTTCCAAATGACACTTATATTTATCGTTATGCTATGGAATCTTTAGATACACTTCAAAATCATTCAGTTAGTTTCTTTCATGATTTATTATACAGACAATCATTTTAATCTTATTTTTTAGTTTTTCAAAAGATTAATATCCTATAAATTTAAAGATTTTTCATATATTATTATGAAAATCTATTTCAGAAATTGAATATACGCTGATAATTGTTAAATGAACCTTAATTATAAAATAAAGTAGATTCTAAAGAATGGCGACCCTTGAAGGATTTGAACCTTCGTTACCGCCGTGAAAGGGCGGTATCCTTGGCCTCTAGATGAAAGGGTCATAAAAAAAGTAAAAAGAATCGATATTGTAGCAAAATCTAATTAATACAAAAAGATAAGGTCTTATGAAATAAATATTGTGAAAGATTTTATTGACGAAGTTTCGGAGTTAAGAATCTGCAACAAAAGTTGCAGATACAAAACAAGAAAAGACATAAAGTCTTGCCTTTGCATAAACAAAAAGTATTCCAAAAAACAATATAGAGTTGAAATTTGGTATAAAAATGCATCTATCAAAATTTTAGCACTTAAACAAGCATTCAAAACATAGGTAAGGGTAGAATAAATAAAAAGCAGGGTTGTTGGATAGAATAACTATGCGAGAACTAGATTACAATATGAAAATTTGTCATGTTGAGTAAAAGCAAATATCTCACGCAGAATCTAGAGACTTGTTTTTTTGAGACGAGGTTGAAAAAATATTTTTTTGTATTAGATACTTCGCTTTGATCAACATAGCAATTATTGGAGTCTATTTTTTTTGCCGAACATTGATGAACACAAGCAAATGCGATCCGCGTTCATGGCTTAGTTTCTAGCTTAAGTAATATGTTTGAGAGTAATCATCACCACAACCTTATAAGTTTAGCATGATGTAGCATTGTAGGCACGCTTGCATGATGGGCTGGTGGGGTTATGCCTGTGTTTATATCTGCATAAACGATTTCTTGTTTTGCACCACCGATTATAGCGGCGATATTTGCACGATTGTAGTGTTCGAAATGATTAGCGATATAGATATTTTCCCAAGATTCTATATGTTTTGGACGATGAGTGATATGAAAATGCCCTACACAATCAAGTGTTATAAGATTTTTTAAATAAATCGCATTAGAATCTAAACAGCAACGCAAGATATTTTTCGCACCCCAGCTATGTGCTATCACAGAGATATTGTATCCTGCCCCACTTAACTTTGGTAGAAAATCAAGCAAAAAAGCATAGCAATTAAAACTCATATAAAGCATACCATATTGCTTCTCTTTTTTTCTTTGTGAAAACAAGCTCTCACAAAATGCCCTCCATACCACTTTATAATAAGTATCACAGAATCCACCGATAAAAATGAGTAGCTCTTTTGTATCAGTCTCTAAAATATGCTTGATAGATTCTATATCATCACCCGTGATATTCCCGCTATATGTATCATAAGACATAGTTGTATATCGTGTGAGAGAGTGTGGCATGATAACAAGCGGTGTTTTAAGCATAAGATTCCCTAATAATTGATGATAGAATGCAATCCATCATCAATTACAATAGATTTGCCACTTTTATAGATATGCAGACTGCCTACAAGATTCTCTCTTTCATAAAAGCCAATCTCTAGTCTATCTTTAGTTTTCCAAGCGTATTTTATAGTGGTTTGTTCGTCTATATATTCATAGTTTTCATTTGGTAAAGTTTGCGGTAAATACTCCATTTTTGTAAGCTCTAGCCATGTAGCATAAGCACTCTCAATCTCACCAGATTCTATAATATAGCGATTAAAATCAATGTCGCTAATATTACATATATAGATACAAATACCGCCTTTGCATTGTTCCTTAAAACAGGCTAAGTTAGTAGAATCTGTTGCAAGTTTATTGTCTTTTGTAACAGCTAGTGCAATAGAAAAAAGTGTAAAAAATAGAAATACTAAAAGCCTAGACATTATACTTCCTTTTTTAACATGCTTTAGCATAGAGTTTTTAAAAAAAGTTCTTGCAACTTAGCATTATAAGATTCAAGTTTTGCTTCATCATTGCCCTCAAGTAGAATGCGGATTTTATTCTCCGTGCCAGAGTAGCGGACTAAATGGCGGATTTTATGAGATTCTATATCTTTTAGAAGATCTTGTAGCCCTTGTATAGAATCTAGGGGCAACTTTTGCTTTATTTGAAGATTACTTTGCTTTTGTGGTGCAAGAGAAAAGGGATTTAATGTGTCTTTGCTTGTCTTATTGCTCTCTAACACAAGAGCTGCTACTTGCAGAGCAGAGACTAAGCCATCGCCTGTTTTTGCAAAATCTGAGAAGATAATATGTCCGCTTTGTTCCCCACCAAAGTTAAAGCCACTTTTAAGCATTGCTTGTAATACATATTTATCGCCGACATTGCATCGCTCTAGCTTAATATCATGCACTCTTAAGAAAGTCTCTAGCGCGATATTACTCATAAGTGTCGCTACTATGCCATTATTATGTAGCAATTTTTTCTTTTTTTGATAGAGGGCTAATGCCCCAATAAGTTTATCTCCATCGACTAAATTACCTTCATTATCAATCACTATCAATCTATCCGCATCACCATCAAGCCCAAAGCCAATATCCGCACGAAGCCTTTTTACCTCATCGGCTAATACATTTGGGTGCATTGCCCCGCAGTTTTCATTAATATTTGATCCATTTGGAGAATCACTTAGCACAATCACATCAGCACCAAGCTCTTCAAATACACTCGGGGCGACTTTATATGCCGCACCATTCGCACAATCAAGCACGATTCTTATCCCTTGCAAAGTCAAATGCTTAGGAAAAGAGTTTTTAATATGCACGATATAGCGACCGATTACATCATCAATCCTTTTACTTGCACCAATCTCTGTGCCGATTTTATAATGTCTCTCTAAATCCTTGCTATGATATAAAGATTCTATCTCTTGCTCTTTTGTCTCATCGAGTTTAAAGCCGTATTTATCAAAGAATTTAATGCCATTATCAAAGTAGGGATTATGACTAGCACTAATCATAATGCCTGCATCACAACGCATATCTTCAGTCAAAAACGCAATAGCAGGTGTCGGCATAGGACCTACTTGTATCACATCCATACCAACGGCAGTCAGTCCAGATACAAGCGCATTTTCAACCATATAGCCACTTCGTCTTGTATCTTTGCCAACAAGGATTCTATTCCCAATAGAATCTCTTTGGAAATACAATCCAGCAGCAATGCCAAGCCGCAACGCAACCATAGCGGTAATATCCACACCAGCCTTACCCCTCACGCCATCTGTGCCAAAAATCTTCATATACTTCTTTCCTTAATGCAATAAATCATAAAATTTTAACATACTTTAAAGATTTTATGTTAAAATTAAGGCTTTTAATTTTTGTTATTTTATTGAAAAGGAAAAACATGGCAAATCATAAGTCAGCAGAAAAACGCATTCGTCAAACAGAGAAAAGGACAGAACGCAATAGATATTATCGCACACGACTTAAAAACATCACAAAAGCAGTGCGTGAAGCAGTAGTAAGCAAAGACCTTGACAAAGCAAATGAAGCTTTCAAAATCGCAAACAAAGAGATCCACAAGTTTGTAAGCAAGGGAATCTTAAAGAAAAACACAGCTGCACGAAAAGTAAGTCGACTAAATAGTGCAGTAAAAAAGCTTGGCCAAGCAGCATAACGCGTACTTATTAGGGGAAAAGAATATGAATAACAAAATGAGTAGTGTCGAGATGATGGCAACCTATGATGCAGAGTGGTATAGCGATCAAGGAAATGAGAGTTACAAATCTGCAAAAGCAACACTTGATTGTATTGCAGAATTATTGCCGAACTTAAGCGATGGTGTAACGAGTGTCATTGATGTTGGTTGTGGTGTTGGCACATGGCTTAGGGCATGGCAGGAAAAATATGGCAATATTAGCATTTGTGGTATTGATGGCAATAGTGTGGAGAGCGAACGCTTTTTCATTCCATACAATTTTTTTCATAGGATAGATTTGACTGCAGATTCTAATGTGATAGTAAGCGAGGTTTTAGAGCATTGTAAAAATGCAGATATTAAAACTAATACGCAAAATACAAATGACACAAATAGCGATACGCTTGATGAGGCAATGGGGGGGGGGGCAAACCCTTTAGTATCGCACAATCCTTAGAGGTTGCCGAGCATTTATACGCAGAATATGCAGAAAATTTTGTTCGTACTCTAACTTCCCTATCTGATATTATTCTTTTTTCCGCAGCAATTCCCCATCAAGGTGGCACACATCATGTCAATGAGCAACCACCAGCCTATTGGGCAGACATTTTTAAAAAATATGACTATGTATGTTTCGATATTGTGCGTCCAAAGGTGTGGGAAAATACAAAAATTGCACATTGGTATAGACAGAACATAATGTTGTATGTTCATAAGGGTAAAGCAGAAATCTTTGAGGCATTAGGCTATAAAATCACGCCAAAGCCGATGCACTTGGTCCATCCTTTCATTTATGGATACATGAGCGATTGTCAGCTAGAGATCGAGAGATTAAATAAGAAGTTAAATAAAACATTTTTTAGACGATTAAATAGGTTGTCTAAAAAACTAAGAGGAAAATTATAATCTAACATTTATGTAGAAGGTAAGTTATATAATGTTATTTTGCAATAGGTAATCTATGTAATATGGCTATATAGTTGTCATGACACCATATTGAAAATTAAGCCACAAGAAAATCTCACCATCAAATACATGCTATGTAGTAACTCATAAAGACTTAGATGAAACTTGTTTTATAAGTTATATAGAATTCTAGGGGTGATAAAGCACAACAAATCTTATCTTAGACTTTATTCACTATCCACAAGCACACTCATGCCTACGCGTAAGCCTTCTACTTTTTGTGTTGGGCGGGCTTCTATCTCAAAAGTTTTCATATCATAGTTTTGTGTGCTAGCTGTTGCTTTCCATGTGGCAAAATCGCCCATTGCAGCGATATAGGTAACGCGAAATTCCACTTCTTTATTTAATGCGGGTATAAAACCCTTAAAGGTATTCCCTTTCTGGAATCTTTGCAAATGATTCTCATCGACACTTAAACGCAACCAAGAATCATTTAAATCAAGCAGCATAACAACAGGAAAACCACTCGGGGCTAACTCTCCACTATGCACTAAAATATTACTCACTTCACCATCTGCTGGTGCAAACGCCTCAATGTCTTTTACATAGGCTTCTACCTCTTGGACCTGCCCTAATGCTGCTTTTTCTTTCTCTAGGGCTGCCTTTTTTGCTTCATCTCTTGTGCCACTTAAGGCAAGTTTATATTGTTGATATGTTGTGCTTTCATTATATTTTGCACTTTGATAGGCTGCAAATGCTTCATCTCGCCTTTGCAAACTCATCACACCTTCATTGTATAGCTGCTGGATTCTCTTATAGGTTTTTTCTGCTAGTTTTGCTTGCGCACTTGCTGCTTGCCATACATCTTTTGCGGATTCTATGGTTTCATTACGCGTTCCACTATGCACTTCTTCATTTAATGCCTTTGCTGCTTCATATCCTGCTTGGGCTTGTGTGAGTTTTGCTTCTAATTCTGGGCTTTTAATCGTAAAGACTACATCACCTTTTTTTACTACATCGCCTTTATGCACTAAAATCTCATCAATGCGTCCTGCAAGTTTTGAGCTAACACTATATTCTTTTGCACTTATTTGCCCTTGAAAGATCTGCTTTTTAGGAAGATAAGCACGATAAAATGTGCCAACAAGCCATATTATAATGAGTGCAAACGCAACGACAATAAACACAACAGAAGCTAACTTTTTCTTATCTTTTAGAATCTCTTGTAGCATATTTTCTCCCTATTTTTGTATTGCAAAAAATGTGTCAAGATCGCCACTTAATGCTTGTAACTTCGCAAATGCAACAATCATTTTATAGGCTACACCCTTTTGCTCGACTATGACAGAATCTAGCGCATTCCTTGCATCTACTACAGAATCATTTGTAACAAGCCCTTGAGAGAATGCCCTCTCTTTTAATCGCAAGTTCTCTTTTGCAAGGGCAATGCTAGAATCAAGGGCTTCATAACTCTCTTTATATAGCTTTATTTGCTTATAAGTTGTTTTTACAAGTAGCTCCATTTTCTGCACAGCTTCTATCTCAAGTGCGCTTGCTTGCATTTGCATAATCTTTGCACCTTGATATTTTTGCAGTCTGCCTTGTGGGCTAAGTAGCGTCCATCTAGCTGCAACCCCTGCATACCAATTTGGCATCATTTGCTCCATTTTTGACCTATTATCAGTTACCATAAAAGATGCAAAAGCACCGATTTTTGGAGTGAATCTACCAAGTTCTAATCGCTTTGTGTAATCTGCCATAGTGATTTTATTATGTGCGATTTGTAAGGCGGGATAGGTTTTAAGTGTCGCTTCTTTGTAGTATTCAAATGATTTTAACTCTAAGTTTGGATTTATGGCTAGAAGTGAAGTTGGATTAGAATCTGTTGTTTGTAAAATGCTATCAAGTGTAAATTTTGCTATATCAAGGGCATTTTCTGCACTTCTTCTTTGATTTTTAGCCTTATCATAGGCTACTTGTGCACCGAGTAGCTCAATGTCTGCGATTTGCCCTAGTCTGTGAAGTTTTTTTGAATTTTCATAATGTTTGAGTGTGCTTTCTTCTGTGGATTGCAATGCGTTTAGAGTCTCTTTTGCAAGCACAACGCTATAATAAATTGTTACTAACTCTTCAAAAGTGGCTAATTCCTTAAGTCTTAACGCCTGATAGGAATCTTTTAGGGCGACTTTAGCAAGTTTATTGCCATAATATCTAGCACCACCGGTATAGAGCGGATATAAAATATTTAATGCACCAACGACAACATCTTGCTCTAAAAGAGTGATGGGCGTGCCATAGAATTGCAAAAGTGAGACAAGCTGTCCGCCCATTTGACCACCTTGTCCTGCTAGATTCTGTGCATCTTGCAACACCTTATTATATTGCGCTCTATCATGAATGAGATCGATTTGGATTTTATTGCCAAGATGAAGATACAAGGCATTTAAATCGATTTGTGGCAAGTATGATAGTTTTGCGGCTAGATTTAGTTTTTCCATATTTTGCGTGTTGAGATATTGTGCTTTTGTGCCTTGATTGTTACGCAATACATCTTGCCATGCGTCATAAATGCTTATGTTTTTGCTTGTATTTTTTGTGTTTTTAGAATCTAGGTTTTGTGCGGTTATGTAATCAGATTGCGTTATGTAGTCTTTGGCTTGTATATTCTTTTTGAGTGAAGTTTGATTAGCATAGCATGTGTATGATAGCATAATGCCAAATAGCCAACATAATGGCAGCAACCCTAATGGCAACTTTGCGGCATATTTGCAATGATTCATTTCTAAACCCTTAAAATAAGATAAGGCATGTAAAACTAAAGTATAGTGTTGATTATAGTCAATATTCAACAATAAAGGACTTATATGCTAGTTTTTAAATTGATAAACGATCTCTATTGTTAAGAAATATCCATGCTAACAGATTGATATGCAAATTGACTTAATGTCAGTTTGTTATAGTATCTCATTGCAATAAGACTAAATTTTATCATTTGGATTAGTAGGTTTCAAAAAGATTGCGTGAAGAGTTATCTTGTCTGCAAACCTAAGTCCATGCAAACTGATCCTACATAAATACTATTACACCCTTACAGATTCCCTTCATTTTCATTAATAGTCTCACTCACAATAGATTCTAAGTGTGTATCTAGCATATCATGTTCTTTATGTGGGGCATTTTGTGTCATTTTTTGTCGCACTTCGCCATCGATTAAGACATTTACTAAAATGGCTGGATATTTTTTAAAGCGTTTGAAAAGTAGCTTTCTTAATACGCTAAACAAGTCATTCTCTAAACTTTTTGCATCTTTAAAAATAGTTGGCTTTGCATTGCTAAAGTGCATATTGATATTATCCATAACAAACTTTGCTAGTTCTGCTTCTTCTTTCTGTCCTAAGATTCCAAAGACATTGATTCTGTTTTCTAGAATCTTTCTTTTTTGCATATCCATACGCAAGGTTAGAATAAAGATTCCATCATTTGCAAGGAGATTTCGTTCATTTATCACATCATTTTCAATCCGTCTATTTGCTTGATTATCCACAAAGCTTTTACCTGTCCGCACGGATTTTACTTTACGCATGTAGTTTGGATTGACTTCGATTTGATCGCCATCTTCCATAAGATAGATATTTTTTTCTAGCACACCACAAGCAATAGCGGTTTGCTTGTGCTTTGCGATATGGTTATATTCGCCATGCACTGGTAGGAAAAACTTAGGTTTAATTAATCTTAGCATGAGCTTTTGTTCTTCTTGGGCGGCATGTCCGCTTACATGGATTTCGCTGAAATCTTGATAGGCGACTTTTGCCCCTGCTTTCATAATGAGATTAATGACTGCGGATACACTGCCCTCATTTCCCGGAATTGCCTTTGCAGATAGTATTACCATGTCTGTTGGCTTGATTTTAATATGTCTGTGCTCATCAGTTGCCATGCGATATAATGCACTCATTGTTTCGCCCTGACTGCCTGTCGTTACGATTAGCACTTCTTCATCTGGATATTGCAATACTTCATGTGCTTCAATAAATACATTGCTTGGTAAATCAATATAACCTAACTCTCTTGCAATATCAAGGTTTTTTTCCATTGAACGCCCTATAACTGCGACTTTGCGATTATATTTCAATCCATACGAGATAGCCTGATACACTCTGTGTATATTTGAGCTAAAAGTGCTCATAATCACTCTGCCTGTGGCGTTTTTAAAGAGATTATCAAAAGTTGGTCCCACACTTGCTTCACTTGGAGTTACACCGCTTTTATGAGAATTTGTAGAATCACTTAAAAGCAGCATTACCCCCTCTTCGCCATAATGTGCTAATCTGTGTAAATCTGTGGGGAGATTATCAATAGGGGTATGGTCTATCTTAAAATCACCTGTGTGCATAATAACCCCTGCTTCTGTGCGGATAGCAAGGGCAGAACTATCAATAATGCTATGTGTAATATGAATCCACTCAATCTCAAAGTCGCCAATTCTAACTGGGCTTCTTTTCTCTACAATGTGAAATAATGATTTATATTGCTTCAAGCCGTGCTCTTCAAACTTATTGCCAACAAGCCCTAATGCAAGCGGTGTACCATAGAGTGGAAACTGAAACTGCTTGTAAAAGTAAGGCACTGCACCAATATGGTCTTCATGTGCGTGTGTAATCACAACGGCTACAATCTTATTTTTAATACTTTGAATATAGTGAAAATCTGGTATCAAGATATCAACACCGGGCATACTCTCATCTGGAAAACTCATGCCAATATCAATGACAATCGCACTCTTTTCAGTCTCAATAATAGTCATATTGCCACCGATTTCGCCAAGCCCACCAAGTGGTGTGATACGCACTTTTGCGTTTGTGTTGAGGTTTAGTTTATGATGCGGATTGAGAGAGCCTTTTTGAATCTTTGTATTTGCTTCAACACCTTTTTTTAAGTCTTTATGAAAAGAGAGATTCCCTTTTTCATTTGTAGTCTTTATCTTTCTTGTGCCATCTTCATGTTTTTCTTCTTCATATCTCTCTCTTTTTTGTCGCATGGCATGTTTATTTTCACCTACCCACTTTCTATTTTCTGTATTAGAATCTTTTGCATACTCGTTTTTAAATTGCGGTTTAAAATTTCGCTTTTTATGCTCATTTACAGAACGCATATTAGAATCTTCTCTTTTGTTAGAATCTTCTGGAGTATGTGCGGGATTTTTAGGGCGAGGCTTTCTTGCATGTGTGTTATGTCTTTCGCCTTTTTGTGTGTCTGTGTGTTCCTGCCTTGTGCGTCTTTTTTGCTCTTTGTTTAACATATCATTTGGCACACTTGCTTGTTCTTCACTCTTATTTTGCGTGTATTCATTTTCATTCATTGTTTATCCTTTTTTATAGCATTATATATATGCAACATATTGCAATATTCTTGTAAGCCTACTTCATGCGCTCTTACATTCTCATCTAATTGCATGGTTTGAAAGATATGTTTTAGCATTGCCTTATCTCTCAGTTTATCATATTGCATAAGATTTGAAAAGAGCTTTTTACGCGGTGCAAGGAATGCAAAATGCAGCAAAGATTCTAAATCTTGCGTATAATGACACTTCCCGCGTTTAAAGCAAAATACTGCTGACTCCACTTTTGGTGGTGGATTAAACGCTTCTTTTGGCACGGAAAAAAGATAGGATATATCCCCAAAAGATTGTGCTAAAAGGCTAAGGCTACAATATGTGCTATCCTTTTGTTTCGCACAAAATTTTTGTGCCACTTCTTTTTGTGTCATTACAAGAAATCCCTTGCAATGCGTATCCTTTAAGGCTTGCAATATAATTGCAGTTGCAATATAATAGGGAAGATTTGAGACCAAAAAGTAATCACTATTAAGCAAATAAGAATCGTTATGTCGCACTTTTAGCACATCAGCTTGCACAAGTTGCAATCTATTTGTTTCTATCTCATGATGATAGTTTTTCTCTGCTTGTGTGATTAAATCATAATCGATTTCATACGCTAAAAGTCTATATTTGCTTAAAAGTCTTTTGGTTAAATCGCCCAAGCCAATCCCCACTTCGATTAATCGCACGCTTTTATCAATCTCTGCGGCAATATCTTGGGGAATGGATTGGAAGATTCTATCAAGTATTACAGAATCATGTAAAAAATGCTGTCCTAAACTCTTTTTATGATGAAAATGTGTTTTGCTTTTTTCATGCTGTTTTAATGTCGCTTTTTCTAAGCTTTTAGTTTTATAAGTTCTAGAATCTACATTGATTCTAGATTCTGTAATGTAAGATTCTAATGTATCTTGCATTATGTCTCCCATTTTCTGTTTTGTTTGTATGTAGCTATATCTTAAGGGCATAGCCTTAAATTCATTTCATATTTTGACTGACTTTATCTTGTAAATAATTAGCTAAACTTATGACTTTAATATTATTTTTCAGTGAAATTATAACGATTTTTCTATGTTAAGTAAAGGGGATATTATGACAAATTTAGCAAAAAGGATTATTCCATGCCTTGATATTAAGGACGGAAGAGTTGTAAAAGGTGTGAATTTTGTAGCCCTAAAAGATGCGGGAGATCCACTTGAAGTAGCAAAAAGATATAATGATTGTGGTGCTGATGAGCTTGTGTTTTTAGATATTAACGCTTCTTTTGAAGGACGCAAAGCAACGCTAAAGGTTATAGAATCTATTGCAAAAGAAGTCTTTATCCCGCTAACTATCGGCGGTGGTATTAGCACACTAGAAGATATTAGCAATCTCTTAGATGCAGGCTGTGATAAGGTTAGCCTTAACTCTTCAGCGATTAAGAATCCAGACTTTATAAATGAAAGTGCTAAGAAGTTTGGGTCTCAATGTATTGTCATCGCCATTGATGTGAAAAGAAGAGAAAATGGAAGTATCGGCGTTTTCACACATGGTGGGCGGCATGATAGCGGACTAGATATGCAAACATGGCTACAAGAAGTGGAGAAAAGGGGGGCTGGTGAGATTCTATTAACAAGTATGGATAGCGATGGCACAAAGGCTGGATTTGATATAGAAAAGCTAAAGATTGCTATGGAATGTTGTGATTTGCCGCTTATTGCAAGTGGTGGAGCGGGATCTATGGAGCATATTCTAGAGGCATTTGAAATAGGCGTTGATGCCGTGCTTGCTGCAAGTATCTTTCACTATAAAGAAGTAGAGATAGAATCTCTAAAGCATTTTTTAACACAGCATAATATCCCTGTGCGTTTGGAATGTGTGTAGATTTGGGAGATTCTATCACATAGACTTATGGATAGATATACTAAATTGTTTTTATATCTTATAAATATTTTGTAAAATACAGAATCTTTATCTTATTTAAAAGGACAAATATGTTACTAAAAAGTGTGTTTATAGGTTTTCTTTCATTTCATAGTGTAGATGCAACCATGTTAAAAGAATGCGAAAATCACGCAGACATAATAAGCGGTTGTGTAGCAAGAGAATATCATTCAAATGGGAAAATTTATTGGGAAACACCATATAAAAATGGCAAAATAGAAGGTATAGAAAAGCGGTATTATTGGAATGGGAATCTTTGGGCAGAAACGCCATATAAAAATGGTGAAAAGGACGGCATGGTAAAGTCGTATTTTGAGAATGGGAATCTAGAGTTTGAAACACCATATAAGAATGACAAAATAGAAGGTATAGAAAAGTTGTATGATGAGAATGGGAATCTAAAGATTGAAACACCATATAAAAATGGTGAAAAAGAAGGTATAGAAAAATGGTATTATTGGAATGGGAATCTTAGGGCTGAAATACCATATAAAAATTATAAATTCGAAGGCACAGCAAAAGAGTATTATGAAAATGGGAATCTAGAGATTGAAACACCATATAAAAATGACAAAAGAGAAGGCATAGAAAAAGAGTATTATGAGAATGGGAATCTAATGGTGGAAACACCATATAAAAATGGTGAAAAAGAAGGTATAGAAAAGCGGTATTATGAAAATGAGAATATTAGTTGGGAAACACCATATAAAAATGGCAAAATTGAGGGTATAGCAAAAGAGTATGATGAAGATGGGAATCTTGTGAAAGAAGTGCCATATAAAAACAACGAAAGAGAAGGTATAGAAAAATGGTATCATTATGAAAATGGAAACTTGGCGTTAGAAGCATCAGTTTTAAATGATATATTGCATGGGGATATAAAACTCTACACAAAAGATGGAAAACTACTAGCCTTAATTAAAGCCGAGAATAATAAGTTTATAAGTGGAAAATGCTCTAGTGACAAAGCCCTAACAAGTAAAGATTTAGAAGAGAGTAATAAATATCCCTACTTCGAAAGTGCAATTAACCATTTAAAAGCAATATGTGTAGCTAATCCTTGATTTTGTCTTCAGTATATCTGAACTTAACTTTACTTGCAAAAAAAGACATTTTAAGTCGTACGGCTGTTTTATCCACACAAGCATAACACTTCCAAACATTTTTCAAATTAAAATTCAAGCCATGCGTAAAAAGCGTGCGTCTTTTGTGATTATTTGTCTATTTTCTAAATCAACTGAAAGCACATAGCGGTCAATATAAGGTATCAAAAAATGCTTATCAAGCACGAGATAATGTGTATTTGCTATCTCTTGTATGTCTTTTACAATGCCAAGATTTATGCCATCTTCTACTACGCACATGCCGATAATATCAAAGTAGAAAAACTCATCTTTTTCTAGCACGCATAGCTCTCTTGTATCATCAAGCGTGCTATAAAAAAGCATATTGCATAAAAGTTCTGCTTCTTCTTTTCTTATAATTTCTTTAAATTCCATAACCTTTTTTGTGGAATGAAAAGTTTTGAGTATTAGGGGTAAATATGCCCTTGTACTCTCTTGTGTGGGGTTATGTTTTGTAGCTATTAAACTAGCCTTATTCTGTGTTTTGCTTGTGTTGTTAGAATCTAGCTTATTAGGATCAGATAGAATAGATGAAAGCTTATCTATGTATTCCACATAAAATACATTGCCACTAGCTAAAATCTCGGGAAAATCTGTTAGTATCGTAGCACGAACACCGCCTTTTAACCCTACACTTCTACCAAACTTGCCGACAAGAACCATATTCGATGGTGTGAAGTGCGGTAAAGATTCTATGTATTTTGCATGATTAAGGGGCATTAGAATCCAAAGTTATTGCGACTTTGCATTATCGCATGGATTTGTGCTATCATGGGCTACGACTACAAGCTCGTATGAGACATTATCCTTTGCCTTACATGCAGAAACGACATTCTTCAAAGCACTTACCATTTTGCCATCTTTGCCTATTATCTTACCTATATCTTCGTTTGCAACTTGAATGCAAATCATATAGTCAGAATGTTTTCCTGCACTCGTGGTAATTGCCACATCATCTGGATATTTTACAATTTTCTTAACATATTTTTCTAAGAAGTCTTGCACAGAAAACTTTTGCATACTACTTACTGCCATGTAATTATTTGCTTAAAATCGCAACTCTTTCACTCATTTTCGCACCGACACTTTTCCAATATTCTAGTCGCTCTCTATCTAGCTTTACAACTGCTGGATTAGCCACAGGGTTATAAAAACCAATAGATTCAATCCAACCACCATCTCGTCTTTTTCTTGAATCTGTAACTACTATTCTATAAAATGGTTTTTTCTTACGACCCATTCGTGTTAATCTAATTACTGTTGCCATTGTATTCCTTATAAATGAAAAAAATTTTTCGCTATTCTATCACAAAACTATGAATTTTTATAAATATTTTCCCAAAATTAAACTCTTCTTTCCAAAATCTAAACCAAACATACTATGATAGTAAAAAGCAATCAAGCAAAATCAATAAACACACAAGGCAATAAGCAAGTAAAACAATACTAAAATTTTTATTGTAAAATTCATTTATTAAAGATAAAGGCAGAATATGCAGATTCCATGCTCTCATTGTAAGCAAGTATATAATAAAGACGCATTAAAAGAAGTAAAAGATACAGAATCTAAAAAGACTTTATATTTTTGCTGTAATGGCTGTGAGCTTGCCTATTCGCTTTTAAAATCATGCAATTTAGAATCTTTTTATACAAAGCTAGGCGATAATACTCTGCAAACAAAGAAGCTACAAGATTCTAAAGTGGCTACAAACTTTAACTCTATAAATTTCACACAAAAATATCTTAAAGATTCTAATGGTTTAAAGGAAGTGCATTTTATCATAGAAGGCGTTGTGTGTGCGGCATGTGTATGGCTAAATGAGCAGATTTTAGCAAAGATTAAAGGTATAAAAGAACTAAAGATAAACTACACTACACATAAGGCAAAAATACTTTTTGATCCAAGTGAGACAAACTTTCAGCAAATCTATGATGAGATTGCAAAAATAGGCTATAAAGCTATCGTTTATGACCCGCAAGATAGGGAGCAAAATGATAATGTGAGAAATAGGGAATACTACATTAAACTAGCGGTAGCGATATTTTGTGCGATGAATGTTATGTGGGTAAATGTAGGGCAGTATAGTGGCTTTTTTTCTGGGATAGATTCTATATCAAGTAATATTTTAAATCTTGCGAGTTTTATCCTTGCTACACCTGTGCTTTTCTTTTGTGCGAGTGATTTTTATAAACAAGCATATAGGGGGCTAAAAAATGGCGTGATAGGTATGGAAATGCTTGTTATAACTGGCACGACCCTTGTGTATTGCTACTCGATTTATGCGTGGCTTAGTGGGAGTGGGCATACTTATTTTGAATCTGTGTGTATGATTATTTTATTTGTGCTAAGTGCGAAATTTTTAGAATCTTTAAGTCAAAAAAGGGCAAATGATAATCTCTGTAAATTAAATGCGATACTACCGCTTGAGGCAAGAAGAGAGAGTGGCGAAATAGTATCAGTATATGATATAAAGGCTGGGGATACCTTGCTTGTGTTAGCTGGAGAAATGCTTTGTGTTGATGGAGTTTTGCTTAGTCCAAACGCACATTTAGATTATGCTAATATTAGCGGTGAGAGTGTAGCTATCACAAAAGAAGTGAATGAAGAGATTATGGCAGGAGCAATAGCCCTTGATAAGCCGCTTATCTACAAGGCACAAAAAAGCTTTGAAGATTCTAGCATGAGTAAGTTGGCAAGGCTTTTAAAAGAGAGTGAGTTTAGCACACCACAAATCGCAACAACTGCTTTTAAAATCGCTGGGAAGTTTAGTCGCATTGTTTTAAGTATTGCTTTACTTAGCTTTTGCTATTACTATTTTTTCACACAGCATGGCTTTGAGTATGCTTTGCTTATTGCGGTATCTGTGATTGTGATTGCTTGTCCTTGTGCGTTAGCGCTTGCTACGCCCATTGCTAGTGTAGTGAGCTTAAATGTAGGCTTTAAAAATCACATTATCTACACAAAGGCTGACTTTTTAGAATCTCTAGCAAAAGCAGATTCTATAATCTTTGATAAAACAGGCACATTAACACAGGGAAATATGAGTGTAGTGAGTATGACTCAATATAATGGCTTTATGGAATTGCTTGGGGGTTCTGCTTTAGATTCTAAAGATTATCATATTAAACAAAGCGAGATAAATCAAAACTTAGATTCTAAAAATTGTCATATTGACCTTGAGCAAAGCGAAGGGGAAATAAACCTAGATTCTCACTCTTGTCATATTGAGCGTAGCGAAATATCTAATATGGAAAATATAGAATCTAAACAAAGCATAGAGCCTATAAACAAAGATTCCATAAAAGATATAGAATCTACAAAAAGCACCAAAACAAGGCAAATCTGCAGTTTCTTTAGTAAAGAGACAACGCAGGTAAAGCAGAAAGAAAAAGGATTTCTATATGCTTTACTCAAACACAACAACCACACAATCGCAAAAGCTATATTACAATCTTTATATAAGGATAATACAGAATTAGATTCATTAAAAGATTTAGCAAATACATATAATTTTAAAGACTTTTCACTTATTGCAGGGAGTGGATTTGAATCTTATTGTGACAATACACATATTATAGGCGGTAGCAGGGCATATATGGAAAAAATGGGAGTTAGTCTATATAATGATATAGATTCAAATAAGACAAACACAGACGATGATATAACAGAATGCTTCATTGCATATAAATTAGAGAATGAAAAAAGCTACACTCTTGCGTATAGATTTGGTTTAAAAGATTCTATAAAAGATGGAGCAAAAGAGCTTATCTCACTTCTGCATAGTCATAAAAAGAAAGTAAGCATTCTTAGTGGCGATAGAGAAAGTGTTGTAAAAAAAGTCGCACAAGAGTTGCATATCAAAGACTATAAACATTCAAAAACGCCCTTGCAAAAGGCAGAGTTTGTGAAAGATTTAATAGCAAAGGGGCATAATGTCGTTATGATTGGCGATGGATTAAATGATTCACTTGCACTAAAATATGCACAAGTTGGCATTGCCATGGGGAGTGGTAGCGAGATTGCCCTACAATATAGCGATGTGATTATCCTTGATGATAGTCTAAAAAGCCTTTCAAAAGCCTTTAAAATCGCACATAAAACCCTGCGTATTATAAAAGGCAACCTACTTATGAGCTTAGTGTATAATGCCCTTGCTATTCCGCTTGCATTTTTTGGCTTTGTGATTCCATTATTTGCGGCGGCATTTATGAGTTTGAGTTCATTATGTGTTGTGCTAAATTCATTGCGACTCTACAAAAGTAGGCTTTAATATTGTTTTTAATCCGCTATAATTTTAGCTTTTTTGTAAGTTATTGAATCTTTTTTTGAAAATATTGGGAACATTATGCGTCTTTTATTGCTTCTTTTTTGTATGTTTAGTCTATCTTTTGCAGAAGTTATACAATCTGTAAAAGTGAATAATATTACTTATATGTCAGAATCTCTAGCAAAAGATATAATCAATATAAAATCAGGTGAAAAGCTTGACTATGGCAAGGTAGATGCTGCTATCCTAGCCCTTTATAAGCAAGGCTACTTTAATGATATTTATGCGACTTTTGATAATGGAATCTTGCAATTTTTTGTAAAAGAGAAACCAGCTATTGCAAGCATTGAGCTAAAAGGCTATGGCACACAGAGTGAAAAAGAGACAATTTATGGGCAGATTGGAATCAAAAAGGGCGATACCTATGATGATATAAAGCTAGATAAAGCCCTTGAAACACTCAAACAAATGTTAGAATATAAGGGCTATTATGGCAGTGTGATTGAGCCTAGCGTAGTAGAGCTTAGTGAGGGCAGAGCAGTAGCAATTACCTTAAATGTTAATCGTGGGGATACAATCATCATTGAAAAAAGCTATTATGAGGGTGCTACAAAGCTACCAAAAAGAAAGTTAGAATCTCTTAGTGCGAATAAGCAAAGAGATTTTATGGGGTGGTTACCCGGGCTTAATGCAGGTAAGCTTATGCTAGGTGAGATTGAGCTTGATTCATTACGCATACAAGATTCTTATATGCGTAATGGCTTTTTAGACGCACAGGTATCAAATCCGCTTCTTTCAGTCAATATGACAAATCACAAAGCACAGCTTTACTACAATGTAAGCGAGGGAGAGCAGTATAAAGTCAGTGGAATCTCTTTTGTGATTGATAAAGACCATGAAGGCGAGATTACAGAAGAAGAACTAAAAAAAGATTTAAGCACTAAGATTGGCGAAGTCTTTAATATACAAAATGTAAGAGATGATTCTCAACGCATAAAGCTAAAAGTAGCCGATTTAGGTTATGCTTATGTCGCAGTGAATCCAGACTTAAAAAAGAATGCAGAAAAGCAAGAAGTAGAAGTTGTGTTTCACATTGACTTTGGTAAAAAAGTGCGTATTAATGATGTCTTAATCACAGGTAACACACGAACAGGTGATAGAATCATACGCCGTGAAATCCTCATCGCACCGGGTGATATCTACTCTTTAGGCAAGATTCAAAGCAGTGAGATTGCATTAAAGCGTATTGGCTATTTTGAAAATGTCCGCATTGATGAAAGGCGTATTAGCGAAGATTCTATGGATTTAGTCGTAAATGTTACAGAGGGTAGGACAGGGGAGCTTACCTTTGGTATCGGTTATGGTAGCTTTTATGGACTTATGGTCAATGCGAGTGTAAATGAGCGCAATCTCTTTGGCAGTGGCTTTGGGGCAAGTTTATATGCGAATGTAAGCTTTGGGGGCGATCTCTCTTTTTATAATGCAAGCACTAGCTTTTTTACCGCTACACAACAAGCCTTTAATCTAAGCCTTACAAACCCTAGAATCCTAGATTCTAAATGGAGTTTATCTATGAATCTCTATTATAGTCGCTACCTTAACTATGTTTATACGCAGCAAAGCGTAGGTGGTGGCTTCACTGTTGGGCGATTATTACTTCCTACTTTAAGGCTTAATGTAGGCTATGATATCAATAAAACAGATACCTTTGGATTCTACAATCTCTACACAGGACAAGCCCAACCGCAGTATCAAAAGTATTATGATTCTGGAAATCAAGGCTTATGGGATAGAAGCTATTCTGGTTGGGATAATGCTCCAATTAAAAGCTCTATTACCCCAAGCCTTGTATTTGATAACACAGATGACTACTATTTTCCTAAAAATGGTAACTCTACAACGCTTTCTTTAAATATCGCAGGTATTGGTGGTGATGTGTATTATACAAAGCTATATGCGAAGACTGGATTCTATTTTGATATTAGCAAATGGACTAAAATCGATTTAATCGCACGATATAAGGCACAAGGTGGCTATCTCTTCCGCTATAATCCAAACCACTTCTTACCACTTAATGATACTTTCTATATGGGTGGTGTAGGCACAATCAGGGGATATTCAAGCTATTCTATTACACCGCTAGATAGCGATGGCTTACGCGTAGGTGGCGATGGAATCTTTACAAATTCAGTAGAGCTTAGCTATGGCTTAATCCCTAGTGCAAAAATGCGTGTAGCCTTATATGCAGATTATGGGATCTTGACCTATCATGGTGCAAATGGTGCGGCAAACTTTAAGCAATATGGCACAATTTATGGTAACTCAAGTATATTAGCAAGGGGTGCAGCAGGTGTCGCAGTCGAATGGGTATCGCCTATGGGACCCATTGTAATAGTAATCCCTATGCTATGGTATGGACCAACAGACCCTATGGGTATAGGACCTAGCAAAATCTTTAGCTATGGCACAGCAAATGACATTCGTGCAAGTGGTGGCTATCTTACAAACTATCCTAGCTTTTTTGAATTTACTATGGGGACTAGATTCTAATCTTTGTATTCCTATGTGTAATGCGGATTCTAAAAGCTATTTTGAAAGTGTGCGGATAAGTTTGCAAGGATTTATATGTCATTATCATCATATATTTTGAACGCATTATCTTTGCGACAAAAGATAGTCGTTATTCTGCTTTTTAGTAGCGTTATGCTTGGTATTGTAAGTGTGTGTATTATGCGTAGTGAGTGGATATTCTCACTTCTTTGTGGCTGCTTATCTTATATACTACTTATGATAGTAACATTTCAGTCTATCCGCACAAAGATTACACAAAAGATACAAGAAGCCGACACAGAAGAAAAACTACTCAAATACGCAAGCAAATACGATGATGAAATGCAAGATATTACACAAAAAGTTATCTCACAAGATTCTAAGCATAACGCAGAATCTTATCCAAACGAGTGGGCTGTGGGGTTTAGGGCGCAAAATAGCAAGATTTTAGAATCTCAACCATTTGGGCGGGTGCAGGGCGTAGGGGTGCAAGATAATGAGAATTTAGAATCTACACAAAACACCCCAACCCATACAGCACAGAATTTAGAATTTAATAATTGTCATATTAACCAAAGCGAAAGGGAAATATCTAGCAAATCTTTAAAACAGAATCTAGATTCTATTCCTTATAAGCAGAGTGCAGAGCTTAAAACACAAGATAAACAAAATCTAGATTCTAAACCTTGTCATATTGAGCGAAGCGAAATATCTAATATGAAAAATATAGAATCTAAACTAAGCAAAGATTCCATAAATAAAGATTCTTCAATCCCCCCAAATACCCAAACAACAGAAAATACAGAATCTAATCCCACCGCAAAGCAAAGCAAAAAAGAAAAAAGCAAAGAGAGATTAAAACTTCTTGATTTATCAAAGGCGAGTTTAGGCTTTGAGCTTAGCTTTTCACTCCCTAGAATCTTTGTATTCATTGGCATGATTGTGTGTTGTGTTGTGCTAGTGTGGTTTAGGGCATTCTATCCACTTGTATATCTTTTTGGTGTATTTCTTGGCGTTGTGCTTATTATGTGCTTTTTACTTATGAAGCGATGGCATGATGATTTTATGCAAAATTCACATAAACACGACACCAAATCATGCAAAACTTGCTAGAATCTACAAAATCTTTTAATAGGAGCGGTTATGAAACATGTAGGTTTTGTATTTTTTGTGAGTGCGTTTCTTATGGTAAAGTTAGCATTTTGTGTGCCTGCTACAATCCAAAATGCTTATGATAATATTTGCTGGACTTGTTATAGCCCAGAAGTTGCAGTGCAGAATTTTCTCTCAAAATACCGCGAACCATTGCGGAATCTATGCTTCAAAAAAGATGCTAAAGCATGTGAAATGATGGCTACTCTCTACTCGGCATTACAAAATGACATAGACGCACAAGACTATTACCAAATGGCTTGCAAACTTGGTGTAAAAGACTCTTGTGCTAAGGTGGATGTAGAAGAAGAATGATTAAAATCTGGTAATTTTTGGCCAAAAACGGCTGTTCAGATTTAGATAAGGCATGATACGGCCTTGGCAATTGCTTGAGATTTACTTAGTAACCACATTGTCTTGTTTGCACATTTCTTCAAATTCCATATAATATTCCCAGTTATTTACAATGTCTGGTCTATGCTTCTTAATATGCGTTAAGTTTGGGTCTAGTATGGCTTTTAGCTTTTGTCTTTCTTCCTTGTTGTGTCGTAAATATTCTAGTATATCTTTTTCTCTTACAAGGTTTTTATCTGCCCTTTTTACCTCAAAATCAATCTCGCTTATTAATTCGGTTAAATATGCAAAAACTGCTTCATGTAATTTTTTGTCAGCACAAAGCGATTCATACTTATCTTTTTTTATATAAATGCTAAAGGTGTGATTAATTCCGCTACAAACTTGTGGGCTTATGTCAATCTCATCGGTGTTTTTTGGAAAATCTATGGTGATTAAATACGCATTTTCATTTATTGTTGCATTCCCATTGTTTGTTTCATTATGCTTTGAATATATGTTATCTATATCTTCAGCATCAACATAGAGATAAATGGGCAATATCATCAAAAGATTACCCGTAAAAACATTGGTGGTAAAAGGCTTTTTGCATTCTTTTGTTGGTTTTTTGAAACCAAACTCTTTTGAGAGTTTTTTAAAGGTTTCAAATGCTGTGTCAGTACTAATTTCTTTCGTATCTATATAGCGGACATAGGAATGCTTGATTAAAGATACTAGGGCGTTTTGAGGAAATATTCTGCCATAACCAAATAAAAAACGATTTGATATATCATTAATTGTAAAATCATCTCGATTGAGATATTTTGTTATTTCGTGATAATCGCTAGTAAGATTAATTTTTTCATGTTGTTTAAACACAAAATTTCTATTTAGCATATGTCTTATTAATCCAATTGGATCACGCATTTGACACAAGACTGGCACATTTGCCTGAATTAGATGGAGAAATTTATGATAACCATCAGGATCTACACATCGATTAATGTCGTATTCGATTATGGTAAGGAAGTTGTAATCATACTTATTGTATTGCAACTCCTCAAAATAGATTTTATAAGATTCCACGCCGAGCTTTTGATGAAAGTCTTCCGTAAGAATCTCAACAACACCCAAAGCTTCAAACATTCTAGTTGTTGAATTTACACCAACACCATGCGAAGCAACCCGCACAAACTTATAATTGTTTGGCAAAGGTAAATTCAGTGCCCATGCCAAACCGCTATATGTAGTGTCGTAATTAATATGCCTTGGATTTATGAGTGGCGGATATTGGATGGAATTTATTAAAGATTGATTGTTTTGTGTAGTTTGACTATTTGTGGGGGGGGGGGGGGTGAAATTGATAAAATCATGCATGCTATCAAACTTTATATTATATTTTTGCGTGATTGTATCTATATATTCTTTCTTAAAAGTATCAGATTCTAACCACTCTATGTGTTTCTTAAGATTCTTTGCGAAAAATATAGGATTGGCAATAATCATTTCTTTATAATTGTTAATAAATCTGTTTTTCAAAATAATAAAAGTTGGATATTGTTTAGCGCTCAATGCTATTTTTGGATACACATATAATAAGCAGGGGACAAATAATTTGTTAAGTGCTGGCAATAACTTTGATTTTCTCAAAACATATATGCACGACCTATATATTCCCTCGCGTTTAAGTATCTTAAGGCTCCTAGAATCTTTAAAACCCATACTGTTTCCTATCGTAATATTTGTGTGTGAATTATAGCCAAAACGCAAGCGATATGCAACACAGTTCGCACATATAACCAAAAGTGTCTATATTTTTGGAACTCTATTTGCTTCACATATCAAAATTTCAATTATTGTAAAGGATTTCTATGCTACGCTCATTATGGTCAGGTGTGAGTGGGCTTCAAGCTCACCAAGTTGCATTAGATGTAGAGAGTAATAACATTGCCAATGTGAATACGGTTGGTTTTAAATATTCTCGTGCATCTTTTGTAGATATGCTTTCTCAAGTAAAACAAATTGCTACTTCGCCCTATAAAAATGGACTTGGAGGGCAAAACGACTTTTCAGTTGGTATGGGTGTTGGTGTAAATGCGACAACAAAGGTTTTCTCGCAAGGTAATACACAAAATACAGATGTAAAGACTGATTTGGCTATTGAGGGAGATGGCTTTTTTATCATCAGTAGAGATAGGGGTGAGACAAAAAACTATACTAGAGATGGTGAGTTTTTGTTTGATGCAAAAGGGAATCTCGTAACAAATGGTGGTTATGTAGTGCAAGGTTGGAATAGACCGCCAATCGATCAGGGTTCTGGCTCTACAATGACTGATAATGAATTTTTCAAGGTAGATAATACAGGACCACTTGAAAGCATTCAAATTGATCCCGGTATGGTTATGCCTGCACGCCCTACAAGCAAGGTAACACTTAGAGCAAACCTTAGTGCAGGAAGACATGTAGATGATGTGGTAAATGTTTCTGCTCTAGATTCTACAACTTATACTGCCGCTGATGGCATTAGTCCAAAGTATGATTCTAAAGGGAATCTTACTCAAATGGCAGAGGATTTTGGTGCGTTATTTAATGCTGATGGTGACTCTTTTGCGTTAAATGAAAATCAAGGCTTTTGGATGAGTTATAAGACTTCACGCCTTGTAAATAATGTAGTTACTACAAAAGAACCAAGCGTATTGTATCTTAACGGACAAAAAGTAAGCTTTACAAATGATTCTGGACTTTCTGGCACAAGCACACTTGCAGCAGCAGTGTCAGCGATTAATGCAGTGCGCGATAAAACAGGTATTGAAGCGTATGTAGATAATGGACAATTACGACTTGAAAACCGCAATGAAATGGATGGCGATGAGAACACAAAAAACATCATCGTTACAAAAAGTGGGACAGGTGCATTTGCAAACTTTGTAGAAGGTGATAAAGACATCACAGCATTCCGCTATCGCTATACAAAGTCAAATGACCCAGATTCTACAACAGGGCAGTTTAAAACAACAGAAGATTTACGCGCATTAATGCAATATGATGCAAATATGATAAAAAGCCCGGGTAAAGAATATAAAGATAGCACAGCAAGTGTAAGCGTTACGCTTAATCGCTTTGGTATGTTTGAGATTTCAAACAAAGATAATGATGATGGTGTAACAGATAACTTACAAATTATGGCAAGTGCATATAGCTCAGGGCAAGTATCAAGCAATATATTATTGCGTGATGCAATGCGTGCGTTAAATACAGCTTCACTTATTGAGGGTGGCTCAAGCGTAGCAAGTGGTAAATTCACACATGCAAGACATGCTACAAGTGTTGATTTATTTGATACTTTAGGCACAAAGCATACTATACGATTTGAGTTTATAAAAAGTGGTGGTAAGGAATGGACATTTAGAGCTATCGTGCCAGAACCAGCACAATTTATAGGTGGTAGTGCGGATAATCCAAACATGTTTGAGGGTGGTAGAGTATCATTTAATAATGATGGTAGCTTAGCAGGTATGAATCCGCCTATGTTGCAGTTTGATCCAAAAAATGGTGCTGAATCTCCACAAAGAATTGAGTTAAACTTTGGTAAAAATCAAACTTTTGATGGCTTAACAAGCGTAGATAAGCGTTCAGAAACCTATAACATAGCACAAAATGGCTATAACGCTGGGGACTTAATGGATGTGCGATTTGATGCAAATGGTGCTTTGCTTGGTGCATTTAGCAATGGTAAAACTCTAGCATTAGCACAAGTTGGTTTAGCAAACTTTGCAAATAGTGCAGGTTTACAAGCAGAAGGAAACAATATCTTCTCTGAAACAGGCAATAGCGGTGAGCCAATCATAGGTGCAGCAAACACGGGACGAAGAGGCGGCGTGAGTGGGTCTAAGCTTGAGATGAGTAATGTGGATTTAAGTAGAGCTTTAACACAATTAATTGTCGTGCAAAGAGGCTTCCAAGCAAACTCAAAAGCTATTACGACATCAGATCAGATTCTAAACACACTCTTAAGCTTGAAGCAGTAAGGAATATTTTAAGCAGTTGAAAGGAGGTAACAAATGGATATTGTTTTAGCAATGCTTGCTGATAATGCGGCAAAAAAGATTAGTGAGAAAAAGTGGGATAAGTTCCCTTATAGCATGGAGCGACACGCAAAGGAAAATCAGAGTGTGCAAAACTATGCTTTGTATCACTACATTATGAAAAATGCGATGCGTTATCCACAAGAATGGGTCATAAATGGCTATGGTGCAAAAGCATTAGCAAAGGTATGTCTAAGCGGCAAGGAAGTAGAACTTAGCAATATTGAAATTTTACAAAAAACAGATGGATTAAGCGATGAGGTGGTGCAACAAGAAGTTACGAAGACATTCAATCGTGCAAGTAATGATTTCCCAGCATTAAGAGATTCTGATAATATCTCTAAAGATGTATGTCTTGTGTTTCCACTTGAGTGGAAGTCTGTTGGCGCTTAAGCTTTTATTTAAGACTTTTATTGACTTTTAACTTATAACTTGTTTTATGAGTTTGGGTGTTATCATTTAACGCGATTACCCCCCCCCCCCCCTCCAATATGTTATAAACTTATCCGTGTGTATTTGCATGGATAAGTTTCTTCATTTAGAATCTAAACCCTAAAATGTATCTTGGATAAAAAACATAGAACGCAATACATAAAACAGCATAGATTGCCACGACTTGCAATGTAAGTCTTATAATGACATTAAGCATAGAATCAAAAACTTCATTTAATCATGTAAATATAATTTAAATACTCAGAGATTTTTGCTCTTTTAGTGTATAATAATTTCCCTAAGATACTTTTAATCATGTTACTTAAATATACAATAGTATTTTATTTGTATGTATTTAAGTAACATATAATTTGTTGTCATCAAGTTTTATAAAATCAAGATAATTTTTATAAAATCTGCCTATCAAACACTTATGCAATCGCATGTCTATCATCACAAATAAGCCTTTTATTTTCTGTGTTTTGAAATTTCATTATATTTCCCAAAGTTTATTTAGCAAAACCAGATTCTATTAAGAAACTCAAAAATGTGTAAAAAAGTAATCATTAGGCAATGAAAACACAAAACATTATATACTTTTTATATTTTTTCCTTTTTGTTGTGTTACATTTTAGCCATACATTTTGCAAGCCAAGATGAATTTTATGATTTTGATATTAAGGATGGATTCTATGAGTGATTTAATGAAACGCAGAGAGGAAGCAACACCAAAGGGCATTAGCGTATTGTGCGATTGGTTTGTAGAAAAAGCAGAAAATGCGACACTTTGGGATACAAATGGTAAAGAGTATATCGACTTTGCTGCTGGTATCGCGGTACTTAATGTTGGACATCGTCATCCACGAATAATTGAAGCTGTAAAAAAACAGCTCGATCGTTTTACACATACAGCATATCAGGTAACACCTTATGAAAGCTATATCGCGTTAGCAGAAAAAATTAATGAGTTGGCACCAATTAGCGGCAAGAAGAAAACTTGCTTTTTTACCACAGGTGGAGAGGCGACTGAAAATGCCATTAAAGTGGCAAAAGCAAAGACAAAGCGATATGGTATTATCGCTTTTGGCGGTAGCTTTCATGGTAGGACTGCAGCAGCAGTAGGTATGACAGGTAAAGTTGTGCCTTATAAAGCAGAACTTGGTATCGGTATGGTTGGAATCTATCATGGTCTCTATCCAAATAAGCTCCATAATATCAGTGTAGAAGATGCGCTAAAAAGCCTTGATCACATTTGCAAAAGCTCTATATCGCCTTATGATGTTGCAGCTATCATTTTTGAGCCAGTGCAAGGTGAAGGTGGGTTTAATCCTGCGCCCAAAGAGTTTGTTGAAGGTTTGCGTGCGTTTGCGGATAAATATGGCATTGTATTAATCGCTGATGAGGTGCAAACAGGCTTTGGTAGGACAGGTAAAATGTTTGCGATGGAATATCATAGTGTTTCACCCGATATTATCTGTATGGCGAAAAGTCTTGGCGGTGGATTCCCTATCTCTGGTATCGTAGGTAAAGCTGAAGTTATGGATTCTGTAAGTGCTGGTGGTATGGGTGGAACTTATGCTGGTAGCCCTCTTGCAACTGCAGCTGGACTTGAAGTATTAAATATCATAAAAGAAGAAAAACTTCTTGATAGATCAAATAAACTTGGAGAGCAACTAAAGACTTTCTTACAAGGTTTAGGACATAAAGAGATCGCTGAAGTGCGTCAAGTAGGCTCTATGGTAGCAGTTGAATTCTTCAAAAACAATGAACCAAGCAGTGATATTGCTAAAAAAGTGCAAACACTTGCTATGCCTAAGGGCTTATTACTACTTACTTGTGGTAGCTATGGAAATGTTATTCGCTTCCTTTATCCGCTTACTATTCCGCAAGAGCAGTTTGACAAGGCATTAAATATCCTTAAAGAAGTTATTGCGGAGGCGGTAAAATGAGTTTAAACACACAACATTTAGCACTTTTGGGACATGAGTTTGTTTCACAAAGTAAAAAAGATGGATTCATAGCGGTTAATAACCCCGCAACAGGTGAAGACTTAGCGTTTGTGTATGACATAAAAGAGCAAGAACTCCAAGATATTATCACAAAATCTCAAGTCGCACAGAAAAAATGGGCAGCCCTTTTAGCAGTGGAGAGAGCAAATATCCTTTTAAAATGGTATGACTTAATGCTAGAGCATAAACAAGCATTAGCTGAGATTCTCACACAAGAGATGGGCAAGCCTTTAGCTGAAGCAAGTGGTGAAATAGTGTATGCGGCTAACTTTATTCGCTGGTTTGCTGAAGAGTGCAGACGCATTGATGGTGATATTTTACAATCTGCACAGCAAAATCAAAAGTTGCTTGTATTAAAACAACCTATTGGTGTTTGTGGAGCGATCACTCCGTGGAATTTCCCTTCCGCTATGATTACAAGAAAGGTAGCACCAGCTTTAGCTAGTGGTTGCTCTATGATTGTAAAACCTGCTACGCAAACGCCTTTAAGTGCGTATGCGCTTTTAGTGCTTGCGTATAAAGCTGGGATTCCAAAAGATTTATTACAAGTTGTAACAGGTAAGGCAAGCATGATTAGCAAAGTGCTTTGTGAATCTGATATTGTAAGAAAGATCACTTTCACAGGTTCAACAGAAGTAGGCAGAACGCTTATGGCTCAAAGTGCGAATACGATTAAAAAGCTTTCATTAGAGTTAGGCGGCAATGCACCATTTATAGTATTTGATGATGCAAATGTTGATGAAGCAGTCAAAGGTATGCTTGCATCAAAATTCCGCAATAGCGGACAAACTTGCGTTTGTGCGAATAGAATCTATGTGCAAAGTGGAATCTATGATAAGGTAGCACAAGCCCTAAAACAAGAAGTGGAAAAACTACAAGTTGGCAATGGTTTAGAATCTGGCACAACGCAAGGTCCTCTCATTGACACAAAAGCTGTTGCAAAAGTAGAAGAACATATTGCTGATGCGACAAGCAAAGGTGCGAAAGTGCTAAGTGGTGGTAAGCCGCATTCTAAAGGATTAAGCTTTTTTGAGCCGACAATTCTAACTGGTGTTACAAAAGAAATGGCAGTAGCAAGAGAAGAGACTTTTGGTCCATTAGCTCCACTCTTTAAATTTGACACAGAAGAAGAAGTCATATCTATGGCGAATAATACTGAATTTGGTTTAGCAGCATATCTTTACACAAATAATGCCGCAAGGCAATGGCGTGTCGGCGAAGCGTTAGAATATGGTATCGTTGGTATTAATACGGGTATTATCTCAACTGAAGTAGCACCATTTGGCGGTGTGAAACAAAGCGGTTTGGGTAGAGAAGGCTCAAAATATGGTATAGACGATTACCTTGAAATTAAATATATGTGTGTAAATTTGGGTAATTAGAAAACATTACCCCTTATATACTTGCAATATAGGCACAATATTTTGTCGCAAGTATCTGTCTATAATAGCTGAATGTGGCGGTGCATTCTCATATTCAGTTTAGGATTAATATTTGATATATCCTAGCATAGCTTATAGACAGCTATTGTTACTGCATTGAACTTAATGCAACACAAACTTACCGCTACGCTCGTTTGTAGTCAAAATTTAAGAAAATTAGAGGAGCATATATTGAAATTAAAAGACGCTAAACAGGAATTTATCGCCGAACTCAAAGGACATCCAAAGACAAAAAAGCTTACTTTCCTTGAAGGTGTAGCAATGCTTGTTGGGACAAATATAGGTATTGGAATCTTGAGTATAGCCAATACCGCAAAGGGTGCGGGATTTTTTCCACTTTTATTTTGGCTTATTGTTGGCGGCATTCTTTCAACTATTACTATGCTTTATATAGCTGAAGCTACATTGCGGACAAAAGCACATTTACAACTTACAGGACTTTCTGTCCGCTATATAGGACCAGTAGCAAAATATCTTATGTTTATCTCTGTAGCAGTTACTGCTATTGGAGCATTAATCGCCTATGAAGCCGCAGCAGGTAGAATCATAAATAAAATCTTTGATATCCCGGAGAAATGGGGTAGTATTTTATTTTTTATCCCAGCTTCAGGTGTGCTATGGCTTGGATTAAAAGCAATAGGAAGGGGGGAAAAGCAAATTATTGGTATAATGTTTGGCATCCTTGTAGCACTTGTTATAGCGACTTTTTTTAAAGCAGAACTTAATTTTAGTAATGCGCTTGAAATGCACTGGGATTTAGTTGCTATTTTACCTATCTTTAACACGGTGGTATTTGTATATTCTTCACAATATATAGTGCCAGAAATGGCGAGAGGCTTTTCACATAAACCAGAAATGCTACCAAAAGCCATCGTGCTTGGCAACTTTATCACTTTTGCCCTGCTTGCCCTTGTGCCACTTTCTGCTATTGTATTAGAAGGATTACGAAATATTTCAGATGTTGTTACAATCTCTTGGGGTAAGGCTATTGGTGATTGGGCGTTTTTGATTGCTAATCTCTTTGGTTTATTTGCTGTGCTTACTTCATATTGGGGGCTTGGCGGTATGTTTGTTACAAACATTGCCGACCAGATTAATAAAGATGCAGACAATAATCTCACTTTACGCTTTGTTATCTTGCTATTTGTAGCCGTTCCACCTTTAGCTATCGTGCTATTGCAACTCATTGATTCTATAGACCAAGCATTATATTGGCCCGGTGTTGTGGGTGCTTTAATCCTTAGCTTTTTCCCCATACTTATTTTACAGAATGCGCGTAAAAATGGCGACCATGAAGCAACATGGGTATGTCCGCCTATACTGACTAATTGGGGAGCAAAGATCACCATTATTCTTGTGTATTTATTTGCTACACTCTTTAGCATCGCAGCAAAATATGGATTTTTAGATAAAGTCATTAGTATGCTTGGCATGTAGCTATTGCAAAGGTCTTGCATATAATCTTTGTATTATCTATGTAGCGAATAGGTAATACAAGATGTTTGCCATAGTTTCATTACCCCTTATCGTTTTATTTGTCTTTTGCAACCAAAAATCTGTCAGTGTAGTTGTATGTGCTAGTGTGTATTGAATCTTGTTTTCATTTCTATTAGACTCTATCATAGCTTTATGCACTATATCTTCATCTAGATTAAAGGCAGGGGCAATATAACCCATAATGCAATCAATTGGCATGGCATTCTCTGTCTCTATATCTTGCAGCAATGAATTAAGAAATGCAAATCCCCCCTCAATAATCTTAAACCCACTACTTGGAATCTCCCTAACAGATCGAATAATAGATACATTTCTATGGGCTATATTATAGTTTTTGAGATCCTTTTCTTGCATAGTTTTACTTAAGATTAAAATCTTTGGATTTATAGAATCTTGTTGATAAAATGGCAGCGAAAAACGCGTATCAAGCAGCGGATTATCCTCTCTCAAGGTAGCCCCAGATATAATAATGTAGTCAGCAATGCAACGCATATTATGCGTAAAGATTCTAGAATCTTCATTGCTAATAACGCCATTTTTATAATCACCATGCAATCTATGTGCGATTTTAAACAAAGTGAAACTTTGCTTTTTCTGCCATTGCAAAAAAGGGAAAAGAAGTTTATGTGCTTCATCTCTTAAGATTCCATGTGTAATGGGAATATGTGCCAATGTGTTAGCCCCACCACTTGCATTTGGTGTGCTATCCTCATGAGCGATAATAATTCGTTTTGGTGCTATTGTCTCTAAAAGCTTGGCACAAGGTGGTGTTTTGCCATAATGATTGCATGGTTCCAGTGTTACAAAAAATTCGCAATTATGAAATATACCACTATGATAAGCTGTGATAAATTCATGTATATGTTTAGAATCTTGCATATTTTGTAATGTATTTATAATATACGATAAATTATTATCTTTATTTAACCCCTGCTTTTTACAAGATTCTAAAACTGCTATTTTAGCTGCTTCATCATGTGTAATTTTATACAAAAATGCTTCTTTGCATGCAAGCACTTCGGCATGTGGAGTGCCAGCCTTTTTGTGTGCTTGCAGTGCAATTATTGTATTATCACAAAGCACAAGCGACCCAACACAAGGATTTGGCAGCGTCAATGCCTGAAAACTCCACGCATAATCTAGTGCAATACGCATAAAAAAAGAATCTGAATCATGCTTCATATCTATACTCCATGCTGGAATTATAGATTAAAATCTTTCTAAAAACAAGTATATTTATGCTATGTCCCCACTACGATAGAGTTATATTCTGCCAAAGACTTTATCCTTACACTTATGCTGAATTTAGATTCTCAAAGAATAATCTAAGCAACATATACACATAAAAAATAATAATGTTTTAGAATCTAGCGGGGTGTTTTGACTTCATTTTGCATGGGCGGTTTCTTGCTTATACATGCAAAAATACTATGTTTCCAAGTTTCCAAAATCTCAAGCAATAGCAAAATTACACCATGCGCATCATTTAGCCCAAATCTTGAATTATTGATAATTTAGATATTGCAGTATTGCTTCTGTATATGCACCTTTTTGTGTAAAAATAATCGTGCATGATTGTCCTAATGTTTCATTTCTATATAGAATCCATAGTCGTTTAAAGTCTTTATTTTTTGTGTTATCTTTTTGCCAAAGTGTTGTTATATTACCTTTATCGCTTTGTATAATCTCATTCTTTAGTGGCAAATTTTTAGCAATAAAGTCTAAAAATTTTAACTTTTTTAAGGTAATAAGACTTTGCTCTATATCTTTATTGTAGATAAAATATTTTCTAGCCCCACTACTCTCATCACATGGAAATGGCAGGTCAGCAATCTTTTCCCCCTTAAATCGTCCATTCTCCAATGCCCCAAAGACAAGGCTTCTATCTGGTGGATATTCACAAAAATCAATATATGAAAGCCCTGTTATAGAATCTTTTTTTAACTTAAAAGATTCTAATTTCTGTGCCATAGCTTCCTTAAAAAATGGCTCAAACTCTTTGATTATCTCTTGTGCTTGCTTTGTGCTTAACTCTTGTTTCATTAATTCTTGTGCATTTAAGTTGCTTAACATTACACACAAAAATAATATCAAACTTTTCATACATATCCTTTAGAATCTATTTATAAAACACGCTACCCCATACATATTTTAGCGTCTTAAATCCTGCTTTTTGTGCTGCTTCAAGCACAGATCGTGCCTTTGCATAAGTTGTGATAATGCATGGGGTTTTTGTAATGTTATAGAGTGTTTGAAAATATTTTGCATCCCATAGCTCTTTATTATGGGCTTGACTAAAAGCATCCTGAAATACAATATCAAAAAAGCCTGTGTTAAAGCTTGAAAGATAAGCAAGAGCATCACCATGTAAATAATAAAGTGTTTGCGTGTCATTTTGATAGAGTGAATGTGTATGAAGTGCGTGTAGGATTGTTTTGCTTTGCGGGATATTATGATATGGAAAATTATAAAGTTCTTGCAAGAAATAGTCTTTTTCTGGCGAGTAAATCTCGCATGTTTGAAAGTATTTTAAACTAAGCATAGCATTATAACCAAGTCCAAAGCAAATATCTAGTATGCGTAATGGGCGAGTGAGATTCTGTGTTTGTATAGATTCTGTAAGGGTTTTTAGAATGTGTTGCAGTGGAGTTAAATCTGTGTTGATTTTATAGTATTTTTGTATGGAATCCACTTGTGTTAAAAAGGATTTTCTTGTGTTTTCATCACAAAAACTACCATATTGCTGAAAGAATAATGCGGGATAAATATGCTTTAATAGCGTCTCAGTATAAGCCCCAAGACTTTTTGAATGATAGCTTTGCTTATAAGTGGCGTTATAGACACTAAAGCTTTTATCTACGCCCTGAATTATATTATTATAAATTGCCATAAGTTAGAATCCGAGTTTAACATAAGTTAAATTTCAAGTTTTAAACTAGAAGTTTGAATACGGAGTAAAGAAACCCTTCCAGCCAGGGACCAATGGCACACAAACATTGCAAGTGCTCTGCTATGTTCCCATCCTGAAGCGTTGCTCACAATGCCTATTGCATAGGGCTAACCAGAAAGGCGATCGCCATTGTATCTCATTTTATTTTAAAACATGCTTAAAATTAGCACAATGCATCTTTTGCATCAGTATATGCGATACCAAAGGCATCACTCACGCCTTTATAAGTGCATTTACCATTATAGGTATTAAGCCCTTCTAAGATTCCATTGTCTTTTAATGCTGCTTCTTTTACACCTAGCTTTGCTATGCTTAAACCAAAGTTAAGCGTAGAATCTGTTAGGGCTAAAGTCGCAGTTTTTGCCACAGACCCGGGCATATTTGCTACGCAATAATGTAATATCCCATCGACATCAAACACGGGATCATTATGAGTTGTAGGCTTTGAAGTCTCAAAACAACCGCCTTGATCGATTGCTACATCTGTAAGGATTGCTCCTGTTTTCATACATTGTAAATCATCTTTTTTCACAAGTTTTGGTGCTTTTGCACCCGGTATTAATACTGCACCAATCACCGCATCAGAATCTGCGATACTAGCAAGTAAATTAGCACGAGAGCTAAAAAGTGTATGAATACGCATATTAAACATTTGATCCACATACGCAAGTCTAGCGGTATCAATATCAAGTATCGTTACATCTGCACCAATTCCCACTGCAAGTTGTGCTGCATTTAATCCTACTACACCAGCACCAATAATTGTGATTTTACCCTTTGGAGTCCCCGGAATCCCACTTAGAAGCACTCCATTACCACCAAAAGTTTTTTGGATATACTTCGCAGATTCTAGCACCGCAAGTCGCCCAGCAATAGAACTCATAGGGGCTAAACAAGGCAATACATTACGCACTTTAATCGTCTCATACGCCACTGCATTAATCTTTTTTTCAAGTAGCATATCTGTTAGTTTTCTATCAGCCGCTAAATGCAAATAAGTAAAAAGAATCTGCCCTGCTTTGAAATAGCTATATTCACTCTCAATAGGCTCTTTCACCTTTACAATCATATCGCTTTGTTTAAATAATGTTTCTTTATCAACGATTGTAGCACCAGCCCTGTGGTATTCCTCATCACTAAAGCCAATCGCACTTCCAGCGTCATGCTCGATAAGGACTTTATGTCCAGATTCTTTATATTCATGCACATTTGATGGCGTTAAACCAACGCGATATTCATGCACTTTAATTTCCTTTGGACAGCCAATGACCATAATGTCTCCTTAAAAAAGTATATATGTTGTATCCCTATCGCAGCACTTTGTAAATATATGCTTTGTCAATATAGGGCTACTTTAGAGAATATAAGTCATCATAATAAACAAATACAATATAGACTATAAATTGAATGAATAAATAATTATATGTTACATTATGTAAAAAATATAGTCTTGCGGATATGTATTTTTATATCATTTTGAAACATAATTTGTAATTGCAAAATTTACCTTTAGAATCTACACGACAAAGATTTTTGCAAAGCCATTTAGATTCTCAATAAAAAGTGTGCTCTGCAATATTAAGATCGAAACTAGCTTAGGATAGAATGCGGGACAATAAACCCCTGCGATTCTAAACTCTCCCATGCGTAAAAAGAAGTCAAACGCAACCTATTTGATATTTGTATAATATTTATCAAGGTTCTCAAGAATTTCATTGAGTAGCTTTTTTTATCTTGCATAAAAATGTGCGAAACTTGCTAGATTCTAGGCCCTTTGCACCCATAAAAGTGCTTTTCTTATCTTTTCAAAGCGTTATCATACAATAAAACTCAAAGAAAATGTTATAGAAAAAACGCAAGGAAACTTATGGGGTTATAAATAACAGCTTATAAAAGAACATGGCGCATTAAAAGAGCAATGCAAAAAATATCAACTCCCATTTATTGAAATACAAGAAGATTGTGAGTGTGAATGTAGGGGGTGGTTGTAAGCATAAGTGCGAAGTAAATGCAGATTCTCAAAATATGTTGCAAGCTAAGGTTGGATTCGTGGAGACAATGATCTACCAGATACACGCTCATCAAAAGCAAAGATTATTTTCTATACTACGACGAGTTTTTAAAAGATTAATCATGTAAATATTTTTTTGACTAAATACACTTTGAAATAGCCTTGGCGTAATATCCCTTTTTTAAATAGTAATTTCTAACATTTTGCATTGTAGCAAGTGTTAGATCTAAAGACTTCTTGATATACTATTCAAAGCTGTTTTAATATAAAAGGAAAACAATGCAATATATCACTCTAAAATAATGGCGTAAAGATACCTGGCATTGGGCTTGGGACTTATGGACTTTGTGGGCAAAAGAGCATAGAGATAATACAAAATGCCTTGCATATTGGATACAGACTCTTTGATACTGCACAAATGTATGAGAATGAAAAGGAAGTGCTGCTACCATTTTTTATCTCTAATATTTCTCTTAAAATATTATATTTTTCACGCTCTAAGTGAGCGTTCAAAACAAAACCTTGATGGATTTCTAGCAATAGTGTAATGGTCGAATGTTGTTTGATAAGCAACAACCCAAAAAGTTTTGCTTCAATATCAAAGAATACATATAGTTTGATATTGTTGTGAATATAGCCAAAAGCTATGATCAAGCCCCTTCTCTTTCATATTGTTGTATAAAACTATCAGTCCATTCATTGCATTGTTTAATCCTTAAAATTGTTGCGATTGTTTCAATCTCTCAACAAGATTTACCACTTGTGTATATGGGCTTTGTTTTTGCGTCTTATTGTGTTGATTGATGGCTTTAGCGTGTTTTATGGCAGTGTCTAAATGTTCTTGTATTATTTTTGAAAATTATAGTCGCCTTTCTTATAATTTGGGGCATTTTGCTTAAATTCGTTACTATTTTGGAGTGCTTTGCAAGGGCTTTTTTCTCCAAAAGGCTTATTTATTTTGTAAAGTGTAGCAAAATCCAAAATTCAAAGCAGAGCAGAATCTTGCCTACTAGATTCTATAAAAGCGCAATAATCATTATAATCAAAGGGTATTACCCCCCCCCCCCCGCTAGAATCTAGTTTATGTGTATAATAAGCTAAGATTTTTTGCAAATGCTTTTGCTCTAAGTTTTTCATAAAAGATTCCATAAATTCATAGTGTGGATTACCTTTAGAATCTATGGGAAGCATAATTGTTAAAGAATCCGCATTTTGCTGTCTAAATTGTTTTCCATAAGAAAATTTACTTTTCTGTTTATTAATACACGCAACAAGGAACAATTTCACACACAATGATAATTTCTCATTAATAAAAAAAATAAATATTGTCATCTCCTGTGGCTTCATAGGAATGATAAAAAGCATTACCAAACATATCAATGGAAATAAAATCTTTATATTTTTTCATAGCTTCATTGCCGATAAATGAAGCAACACCATTATCCGCTTCTCCTGCTGTAAGAAAAAAGGGGAGGGGATTGGATACTAATATTGGGCTATTGGTCTCAGAGCGTAATTTTTTAGATTCTAAATGTCAATGCCAAGTGTGCACCGCATTTGCATGGGTTTGACGAGGTTTAGAATGCCGATTCTGTGAAATCTAGTATCCCAAACATGACAACTTAAGATATTCACTTATGTTAAATCGCAAGAAGTTATCTTATAACCTAAGCCAAAACAATTATATACTTAATGGCAACAAAATTGTAAAAAATTAAAATCTATTTAACATCTTTTGTATCGATAAGATGCTGTGGGACACTTGAAGAAATTTTTACACCGCATTGGCAGTGGGTATTTATAAAAGATTCTAAACTTACCCTAATAACTATTTCAATGCTTGTGTGATATAGGCAAGCTCTTCTGCGATATGCGTGAGTTCTGTTTGCTTTGTCTGCATAGCATCTCGCATTTCTTGTGTATAGTTTTGCTTTCTTTTTTCTAGTGTATCTTGTAATATAGAATCTTTTTCTGTGATTTGTGTTTGTATAATCTCTTCTTGGGCTTGCAGTATCTGTGAAAAATATTCTAAAAATTTTGTTTCTACTTCTTTGTTTTTTTCCATAAGGATTTGTGTGAAAAGATTAAAAGATTCGTTAAAAATCTCTTGTAGTTTAATTGATAGTTCATTCTCTTTTCCCTTACCACAGCTACTAATAGCTTTAGGGATAGAATCTTTTAGTGTTGCAACACTCTTTGAGATTTGCTCTTTTGGTGCGTGAAAGCTAACTTTTGGCTGCTTTATATCGGTGTTTTCATCAAGTAATATTTGAGTGATTTTTTTAGCAAGTTTATATTTAAAATCCCTGCTTACATCGCTAAAACAATCGCTAAGTCCAGATTCTAGAATCTCTTCTATCCGTTTAGAATCTACCTGTGTGCCTTTTGTATAGCTATATGTCGCTTCATCAAAGATTCTAGTTTGCAGTCTTTCTTGCTCCCTTTTTAGGCTTTTTTGCATACTATTTTGCAATACGCTTAGAAACTCTTGCATTTCATCTTGTTTTGTTTTTAACTCTTTCTTTTTAGAATCTAGCTGTAAAGATAGCTTGTTTTGCTCATTTTTTAGATTTGCAATCATCTCTTCTAGCTCGTTTTCAGAGGCATTTAAAAGGCTAGATTCCACACGCATTTCTTCCCTGCATTGCTCTATTGTCTTTAAAAAGCCACGATAAGCAAGGTATAAAATATCTTTTTGCTTCATACTATTTTCACCAAGTAGCATTTTGTCTAAATACTCTTCAACCGCTAAAATCCCCGTTTTTTCAAGTGAAAAGCCTTGCTTTAATGCCTCTTCTTCTCTGTTTGTCTTATGCAAAAGGGCTAAAAAACTTGCAACAGGGATAAAGTCAATTCGCTCAATTATAGAATCTATATCGCCGCTATATTCTGCTTTTTTGAGTTGAGTGGCTAGGCTTGTCTTTGTGTATTCAAGCGATTGGGCTAACTCTTTTTCACCGATTAAATCAATGCGTGTCAGCACGACAAGTAGCCTTGAGATATTTTGTTCTAAAAGAGATTCTAAAATGAAATCAATATCAATTTGGGTTGCTACACAACTTGCATTCATGACATGGATAAGCAAATCACATTGTGTGATATAGTCTTTTGTGATTTCTTCTCGTTTTGTTATGGGGTCATCAAGCCCGGGTGTATCCACGATTTCAACGCCATTTTGCAAAAATTTTAGCGGGGTAAAAAGGGCTACTTCTTTCACTAGATTGCATAGTTTGCTTTCATGATTTGCGGAAGTGTAAGTGCTTAGTTTATCAAGTGTTATGCTTTCACTCTTTGTGGTATCTGCTATGTAGCTACTAAGTCTATCGCCAAAGATTCTCTCACTCTCAAGCACAAAGCTTTGCAAACTCTTATCATACTGCCCTGCTTTTTTAAGCTCCTCCCATTCGTTTGTATTCCAAAAAAACACTTCTGCAGATTCTGTATCTTTGTATTTTAGAATCGTTAGATTTGCTGTCTCTGGGATTGTCGAGCTGCCTAGTATTTCTTTGCCTAATAAGGCGTTTAGAAATGTGCTTTTACCTGCACTCAATACGCCTGTGATGCCTATTGAGAATTTATGATTTTGTGCGTTTGTATAGATTGTATTTAGGGTATTGTAGTATTTATCATGGAGTTTTAACTCATGTAGTCGTTTTAGAATCTGTGAAAGCTCAATAGAGAGTGTTTTGAGGTTTAGAATCTTATGTTCTTCTTTTACCTGCTGTGCTTGGAATGCACTTTGCGTGCAAAAGTTTGCAAGGCTTCTTGCGTGTTGATTTGTGATTAATTCTGCTGCATTTAGTCGCAGGATATGTGCTTTTAAATGCTTTAACTCCGCTGCATTTACAACGCTTAAAAGTGCGTATTGTAGTAACTTTATAGATTCTATATCGAGTTTATATTGTGGCATACATTGTGTGTAAATGGATTGGAAAGTCTCGCTTTTTTCATAGAGATTGATATTTGTGCTATGTGTTGATAGGATTAGGGCTTGAAGTTTTGGTGGTAGAGAGAGTAGGGTATCTTTTTGTGTGTCTATTAGATTTTTTAGTGTATCTGCTAGATTGTTTGGAATCTTTTCTTGATAGATGAGTTGGGAAAAATGCGATACAATCTCCATATTGATCCTTTAATATTCTATGAGTTGCCAATTAGATAGAATCTAAAAGTTAGCATTATATCAAAACTTAATGATTTAAAACTAGATTCCATAACTTTATGGGGCATAACGCACAGCTATAAAACAAAATTCACATAATGTATAAAATCGAAACAAAATATCATCATAAGGATAATTTTTAAACACTATCATTTTATTTTAAGCTACAATATAAGACAAAACTATTCTTCACAATGATATGCGGAGGTTAATGCAATACCTATGAAAAAAAACATTATAGTAAATACGGGATCACAAAAATACCCCGTTACATTAGGCAAATTATCATCATTAAAATTTGAAGATAAAAATATACTTCTTATCACTTCAAAAAATTTAGAGCATCTGTATTTAGAATATGTGTTATCCATCATAAAAGCTAAAAGTGTGAATGTTTGTATTATCGATGATGGTGAGACACATAAGAATATGCAAACAATAGATAAGATTCTAGAATCTGCTTTTTCGCATAAACTGCATAGAAATGCTTTAATGATAGCACTTGGTGGTGGTGTGATTACAGATATGGTGGGCTTTGCTAGTGGGATATTTCAAAGAGGGATTGATTTTATTAGCATTCCTACTACTTTGCTTGCTATGGTTGATGCAAGTGTGGGTGGTAAATGTGGGGTAAATAATAAATATGGTAAAAACTTAATCGGCTTATTTCATCAGCCAAAACAAGTATTTGTTGATACTATATTTTTACGCACACTGCCAGAGAGGGAGTTTTTAGCGGGTGTAGCAGAGATTATAAAGATTTTTGCGTGTTTTGAGTATGCTTTATTGCAAGATTTCAATATGCGTGATATTGAGTTTTATATCCAAAGAAGCATAGAGTTAAAAGCTAGTGTTGTAACACAAGATGAAAAAGAGAAGCATGGATTAAGGGCGTTGCTAAATTATGGGCACACTTTTGGTCATGCCATAGAATTAGAGAGTGAATATAGTGAGTTTTTGCATGGGGAGGCAGTTAGCATGGGGATTGTCATGGCAAATAGGCTTTCAGTTAAGCTTGGTATATTGTCAAGTGGGCTTAGCGATTTTATCCATGATTTACTTAAAAGAGTGGGACTACCCACGCAGTATAAAATAAAAGATATAGATACTTTTTATAATGCGTTTTTCTATGATAAAAAAAGTCTTGATTCTAAACTCCATTTTGTTTTACTTGAATCAAAAGAGGCTATCAAAGCAGATATTCATAATGATATAGACAAACAAATTCTCTATGAGGTATTGCATGAGTTTGCATAGCGTAAGGATTGTGTATTTTATATTTTTTATCTTGTGTGGTCTAAACGCTTTTGCGACGCAGGCAGATTCCATACTAACACAAGATTCTATTGAATCTAAAAATTTTGTAACAACAAAAAATACTACATTACAATCTTACATAGAGCAGTTAAAACAGCTTGATATGGCATTGCATAAAACAGAGAGTATATGGCTGAAAAGATATGAAAATTTTAAAAGCTATCACGATATTTCAAATGAAATAACAGATCTTGAGAAAGAAGCCCTATTAGCCCCACTTGAAGCACAAAAGACGCATAGACTAGTTACACTAAAAAAGCAGCAAAATCTCTTAGAGCAATATCGCACAAAGCCCTTTGGAGAATTGCTTGATAAACCCATGCTTGAGGCCGCACCAACACTTACAAATCCGTTTGAAATCTTTAGCGCATTCTCCTACATTAAACACATATCAAGCATAAAGGCAAATATGCAACACAATCAACAAGATTTAGATAAACTACTCACTATAATAGACAAAAAAAGCACAATCCTAAATGAAATCACACAAAACACAAAAATAAGCAATACAGAAAAAAAGCCCTATAAAGATGCACTAGCAATCACACAGGAACAGAATCTCGAGTTGCAGAGTGCAAGAAATATCCTTGAAACAACAATAGATGTATTCAACAAAGACGCCGATGAAATCGAAGCAAACCTAGAATATCAAATCAAAAATCAGATTCTAAAACTCATCTACATTGGCATTGGAATCTTACTTAGCATAGTTATAGCCTTTTTCCTAAAACTCATCGCAAAACGCTATATAGAACACCATGAAAGAGCCTATACTACAAGCAAGGTTATAAATGTCTTTAACATTACGATTATTTTTCTCATTTTGCTATTTGCATATATCGATAATGCGACTTATGCGGTGGCAATGGTAGGTTTTGCTTCTGCTGGTGTGGCTATCGCCATGAAAGACATGTTTATGAGCACACTTGGCTGGCTTGTGATTGTCGTTGGGGGTAGCATACATGTTGGCGATAGAATCAGAGTAAAGAAAGAAAATGAAGTATTCATCGGTGATGTGCTAGATATATCTATGCTTCGCATTACAATCTATGATGATATTACACAAACTTCATATAGGGAAAATCATCGTGCAGGACGACTTATCTTTATCCCAAATAACTACATTTTTACAAACCTAATCTCAAATTACACTTATGGGGATTTGAAAAATATATGGGATAGTGTGTCTGTGTGTATCACTTTTGATTCTAATATCACAAAGGCAAAAAAGATAGCCCTTGAAGTCGCAAGCACACATGCAAAGCTTTATACAGAACAAACAAGAAGTCAAATGCAAAGAATGCGAGATAGATTCGCCCTAGCTCACTCTGCATTAAATGTCGATCCACGCGTATTTAACTTTGTAAAAGAAAATGGTATGGATATTTCTGTATGGTTTCAAAACTACGCCTATGGCACACTGAAACTAAAAAGTGTAATAGCCCAAGAAATAGTAGAAAAATTTTTAAATGAAGATGATATTCATATTGCCTATCCTATTACACGCATTGTGTATGACAAAGCAAATGGCTTGGGAGAAGCACAGGATACTTTGCCTAGGTTTAATCCGCATTAACAGAAAGTGATTCGGGTGCATTGAAAGTAGAGATAAAATCTCCAATATTTATACTCTACACTACAGAATCTAGTTCCAATATCATAAAAAACAAGTTCTTTGGAATTTTGTAGGCGTGATATGTATTTAAAACATTTATCTACAAAAAAGCAGGGCAATAAAATAAAATTAGTTAAACAATCCCTTTTCTCGTTCATCAAGGTATAAATCATTTGCTTCTATAATATCGCCCTCGCTTAGAATACATGATCTCTCAACGACACTTAAAAGCTCTCGTATGTTACCCGGCCAAGTGTATGCTAACATTTTTTCTTGTGCGTCTTTACTAAAAGTCTTTTGCTGAAAGCCATAATGCGTGCAAACCTCTTCTACATGGCTTAGGGCAAGTGGCAGAATCTCTTCTGCGCGTTCCCTTAATGGTGGGATCTTAATAGGCACGGTTTGTAGTCTAAAGAAAAGATCTTCTCTAAACTCTTGATTTGCGATTTTTTCTTGTATGTTTGCGTTTGTAGCAGCAATAAATCTCACATCAATTTTTATGGGCTTTGCACTGCCTAATCGCATGATTTCTCTCTCTTGCAAGGCTCGTAGTAGCTTTGCTTGTAATCCCATAGGCATTTCACCGATTTCATCTAAAAATATGCTTCCACCTTGTGCAGATTCTAAAAGTCCTGGCTTCGGGGTTGTAGCGTCTGTAAATGCACCTTTTTCATAGCCAAAGAGTTCAGATTCTAAAAGATTTTCTGGTATGGCAGCCATGTTTAATGCTAGAAATGGTGCGTCTTTACGCTTTGAGTTTTCATGGATAAAACGCGCAAAGACTTCTTTGCCCACACCGCTTGCACCAAGTAGCAGCACACTTGCATCAGTTGGGGCGGCACGGAGGGCTAGTGTCTTTGCTTCTTCTAGCTTTTTTGAGCTTGATTTAAAAAGCTTTTCTTTGCTTAGAATCTTTTTTGTGCTTTGTGATGTTTGCTTATGATTTTTATTAAATTCTACTAACTTTTTTGTGCGATATATGGCTTCAAGTAATTCTTGCGGTTCAAATGGCTTTTGAAAAAAGTCTTTTACGCCAAGACGGATAGATTCTATAGCTTTATTAAGCGTAGCATTGCCTGTAATGACAATGGCTTCATATCGCCCATTTAATTTACTTAGAAACTCTAATCCATCCATTTGAGGCATATTAATGTCTGTGATGACTAGCTCAAAGCTATCATCAAGGGATTTTAGCGCATCTTTTGGGTTTTTAAAGCTTACGATATTTAGGTCTTTGTAATCTGAAAAAAAGAATTCAAGGCTTTTTCGCATATTAATATCATCTTCGACAATGGCTATTTTCATGACTTTCCTTTAATGTTTTCTATGTGGTGGATTAAATACCTGCAAGGTTAAAATGCCACCATGAAAATCCACAAGCACATAGGAACGCACTTTTGTGAGTGTTTTGGTGCGAGATTCTAGATTTAGGGCGGTATTCATATCATCAAGGTGTGCTTGGTTTAGCATAAGGCATTCTAACACTTCCGTTTTGTATTCTTGTAGCAAATTATACAATAAATATTGTGTTTGTTTTCTCACACTTGCTTGCATTTCTGCTTTTGTGTAGTGATTGTAATGCGTGAGTGTGAGAGAGTGTTCTTTTGTATTTATCTCGCAAGTTTTTGCAGGACTCTTTTGATTTAGCCTTAATGAATGCAGTGGCACAGAGATTTTGTAGTCCTCGCCATAAGGTATTTCATCAATGATTTTGAAGAAATACTGCATGATAAATTCATATTGCTCTGTTGTCGCTATACTATCTTTATCTATGCCATATTCTGGCTTAATCTTTAGTGTGCTATCTTTTTGTATCTCTTTTTGTGCTTCTCTTTGCTTGTAGTAGATAAGGTCTGTTTCTGCGGGATTGCCGCGATATTCCTTACGCATTAAATCCATTTGGTCTTGCTGCATTTTGAGTAGGCTTGGGTCTTTTGGTAATTGTGTTTCTTTCAGGCTATCTGCTGGTAGTGAGTTGTATATAGAATCTTGTGTGTTTAATGTCTCCAAATTTAATATCTCTGGGCTAGATATATTTTGTGTGAGTGTGTTTGTGTCTGCGTGAAGTGGGATATAAAAGCAAAAAAAATAAATTATGATATAAGTATGTATAGAACATATCTTGCTGCATGAACGCATAATGTTGCCTTATTATGTATATTAAGATTTATATATGAAGTTTTAATTATAGCAAAGCTTATGTATATTTGCTATCTCTTATTATCTCTTTGTGGATTAGGCAAAGAGATTGAGAGAGATTAAGATTTAAATATAGTAATATAGAATCTAGTGTGATGAAAAGTGATGAGATTCTATAATAACCAAGCTTTAAAGATATGTAGTTATGAATAGATTGCATAGATTTGAGAAGATTAAATCACTTTATATTGTTTGATATTATTCTTTTATAATTTTCTGGTTTTGTAAAATGAGCTTAGTTGTAGTAAAAAATCTTTTATTATTAAAAGACAAAAAATGACAAGTCAATAATCTTTGCTATATGCTAAATAGCTAAGAGATTATAAGATATAGCTATAAAGGCAATAATGCGATATGAGGATATCAGGGCTTTTCACAGATTTTTTTAATAGTGCGATTTAGTCCATCATAATCTTTTTTTTCTAAATTATGTAAATGTGCGTTGCTAAAAGCCTTTCCATCGCCACATTTGCCACTTATTATTTTTTCATTTTTATAGGTAGAGGCTGCAATCAAGTCGCCACTTTCATAATATATTTTTTCTATACCCTATTTTTTACCATTTTTATATGGTGTTTCTATCCAACCATCTTCATAATATCCTTTTTCTACACAACCACTTATTTTGTCTGTTTCATTTTTGCATTCTTTTAATGTCTCTGCATGTAAAATAGAAAATGAGAGAAAACCTATCAATACACTTTTTAGTAACATAACTGCCCCTTTAAACTTAAGATAAAGATTCTGTATTTTATAAAAATTCTTTTAGATTAAAGCCTTAAATATTCTAAGATTAGAATCTAGGAAGTGTTAAGACTTTAAAATCATAAATTATTTAGAATCGCTTTTAAGGCATATTTCTTTTAAATAGATAATTGCTCTTTCGATGCTGCCGTCTCTACGCATCTCTTTTAATTCTTTGTCTGTTAAGACTTTATCATTAAAGCATTTACCGCTTATAAACTTATGATTCTCTGCTTTAATTAAGGCTAATAGCTTTTTATCTTCTGTGTAGAGTTTCATGTCCCCATTTACGCCATTGTTGTTAAATGGTGTTTCTGCTTTTAGATTTCCATTTTCATAATACTCTTTTATTATACCTTCTATTTTGCCATTTTTATATGGTGTTTCTGATTCTAGATTCCCATTCCTATAATACCACTTTGTCATACCTTCTCTTTCATCATTTTTAAATGGTATTTCTGCACTAATATTCCCATTCTCATAATACCACTTTTCTATGCCTTCTATTTTGCCATTTTTATATGGTGTATCTACCCAAAATTTTCCATTGTCATGATATTCTCTCTCTACACAACCACTTATTCTATCCGCTTCATTTTTACACTCTTTTAGCATATCTGCATGTAAAATAGAAAATGATAGAAATCCTATCAATACACTTTTTAGTAACATAACCGCCCTTTTAAATTGAGATAAAGATTCTGTATTTTACAAAAATTCTTTTAGATTAAAGCCTAAAAGATTCTAAGATTAGAATCTAGGAAGTGTTAAAAGCTTTGAAATCAAGGGTTATTTAGAATCGCTTTTAAGGCATATTTCTTTTAAATAGTTAATTGGTTCTTCAATGCTTTTGAGTCCACTAAGATCGTCTATTTCTTTGTCTGTTAAGACTTTATCATCAAAGCATTTGCCACTTATAATCTTGCCATTCTCGCCTTTAACTAAGGCTAGTAGTTTTCCATCTTCTGTGTAGAATCTCGTATCCCCATGCAACTTATCATTTAGAACTTTTACTTCTGCTTGTAAGCTGCCATTCTCATAATACTCTTTTAATATGCCCTCTATTTTGTCATTTTTAAGTGGTGCTTCCCGCCTAAGAAGCCCATTTTCATAATAGCCTTTGAGCATACCCTCTGCTTCCCCATTTTTATATGGCATTTCCAGTGCTAGATTCCCATTCTCATAATACCGTTTTTCTATGCCTTCTTTTTTGCCATTTTTATATGGTGTTTCTATCCAAAGATTCACACTTGAATTATACTTTTTTTCTACACAACCGCTTATTTTATCACTCTCGCTTTTACATTCTTTTAGTGTATCTGCATGTAAGATAGAAAACGATAGAAAACCTATAAACACACTTTTTAGTAACATAACCGCCCTTTTAAATTGAGATAAAGATTCTGTATTTTACAAAAACTCTTTTAGATTAAAGCCTAAAAGATTCTAAGATGAGAATCTAGCCTTGTTGAAATCGCTATAAATTACGATAAAGACATTTTATCTTTTCAATGGCTTAATATAGATTCTAAGACTTGATACATTAAATCTTATAAAACAATTAAGTTTTCATACAAAAATCAATCAATAGGCTTTATCTTTTCTAACATAGTATCTGCTATTGCTTGGAGATTAAAGGGATAGTGAATCTGTGTTATATTGCTAAATTGTGTGCGATTAAAGGTGGTTTGCCTTTTTGCAAGTTGCCTTGTATGCAGGGCAATTAGATTTTTTAACTCACATTCTTTCATCTCATTATGCAAAAGCATAAGGCATTCTCTCAGTCCTATGGATTTAAAGGGCTGGATTGTGTCGCCATAAGATTCTAAAAGGTTTTTCGCCTCATCTAGAATGCCACTTTCAATCATGTTTTGCGTTCGTATCTCTATGTTTTTATGTAATATATCTTTTGGCACGATAAGGCTATAAATGTCTATTGGCAGAGAAAATGGCACTGGCGGATTTTGTATGAAAAATTGAGTTGGCGGCATATTTGTTTGAAAGAAAATCTCTAATGCCTTTGTGATTCTATAAGTATCATTGCTATTAATCTTTGCAGCATAGGTAGAATCAATGCTTTTTAGGAAGCCATATTGTGTGCTTAGGGGCTGATTAGTTAGGGCTAGAAATTCTGCCTTTTTCATATCGCTTTTAAATGTATCAAGCGGGCTTAAGCCTTGTATGATTGCCTTAAGATAAAAGCTACTGCCACCGACTATTAAGAGATTTTTTTGCTCTTTTTTGCATTGCTCTATGCTTTCGTGCAAAAGAGATAAAAACAAACTCGCTGATACATGCTCTTTAGGGGATAAGACATTGATGGCAAAGTGCTTGACTAGTGAGAGTTCATCGCTTGTAGGCTTGGCTGATGCGATGTCAATCTCTTTATAAATACAGAGTGAATCTAGTGAAAATATATAGGCATTTAATAGTGGGGTAAGCTTTAAAGACAAGGCACTTTTACCACTGCAAGTAGCCCCCAAAATAGCAAATATTCTTGGATAATCCATAATAAACCTTTAGTAATATAGAAAACTATAAGATAAAATCGCTAATATTTCTATGCTTTAGAATCTTTATCGCATAAAATCGGGGTAAGAGTTGCAATAATCTCTTGTAATAATTCCTTAGAATCTATATCAATCATATACCATTCCTTTGCACCCGGATAAGGCTTTGCTTTTTGAGAGTGTGCTAAAAGAGATTCTAAAAGCTTATATTGTTTTACAAATACACACTCATCACAAAGCAGGAAAAGTGCTTTGGGCTTTTGCATAGTTTTAGAATCTTGTATATATACGCAGTATTCCCCAAACATTTTTCTCGCACTAAAAGTGTAAGATTCTATTTTGCCCTTAGAATCTTCGCTTAAACTAGCCATATACTCGCATAAACGCTCTAGCACATAGTCTTTATACTCTTTTGAAGTCGCCATATTTGCCCCTTAATTTTGCTAGGTAGATTCTAGCATTTTTTAGCAAAGGGCGTTTGGCTACTACTGCCACTGCGTTTGTAAAATAATCTTTACTTCATCGCTATTAAGAAATGAGCCTTTTATCCCATAGTCCTTAATATTAATCTTGCCTGTGAGTATCAAGCGTGGGTTTTGGCTTGAAGGGCCTTCAAGGCTAGATTCTAGCACAAGCGGCAAACTTACATTATGCAGAGTGAGTGTGCCTTTGACTTTGCCTTTGATTGTATCACCACTATCGCTTAAAGGCTCATAGGAGTGCAGGATAAACTTACTTTTTGGGAACTTTGCAGAATCTAGGAAGTCATCTTCTTGCAAATGCTTATCGCGTTTAGTGCTATCTGTAAAGATAGATTCTATTCGCACTTCTCCGCTAAGTGCGGTAATGTGCTTGTCTGTAAGTGTGAGTTTGCCGCTAAAATCCTTGAAATACCCTTTGATTGTTTTGACACCAAATTTTTTGACTTCAAAGCCAATGTAGCTTTGGGGGCTAAGTGTAAAATCCTTGCCAAAACATAGACTTAAAAAACTAAGGCTTAATGCCATTAAAATAAACTTTTTCATTATTTTTGCTCCTTTTCTATCTGTGTTTCTAATCCTGTGAAAGCCTTGTATAGTAGGGCTTGAAGCGTGCTAATCTCATCTGTGCTAAGGTAAGGGGATAGCAAATCTGTATGCACATCTAGCATCATTTGGTAGGTTTGCCTAGCACATTCCCTGCCTTTTTGTGTGAGTGTGATGAGATTCTCACGGCGGTTGTTTGGATTTTGTTTGCGTTTTACAAGCTTGGCAGATTCTAGCTCATCAATATGCAAACGCACATAGTTTTTATCGCTTTGGATAAAGCTACATAGACTTACTTGCGTGTGTGGCTCATCATAGCACACCCATAGAATCCCAGCCTTTTTGTGGCTTAGCCCAAGCGGTAAAACTCGCCTGTCAAACTCCCTAGAGAGATACTCTCGAAGTCCTGTGGCAAGGAAACCAATGCAGTTGTAAATGTCATATTGCGGCATTATTGCTCCTTTCAATATAATTTTTAAGGATAGTAATTTTTAGTTACTATCCTTAAAAATGAATTATAATCATCATTTGGTAAATGAGTGGAAAAAGATTGTGAAAAATGTAGAAAAATAAGTGGGCGATAGAGTGAGAGTTTCTTAAAATGCAGTGATTTGGTGGGATTTATGATGATATGTGAATAAAGTTACTTTATGAGATTTGTGAATTTAAAATGAGTTTGGGCTTAGATTCCACAGCGGGATAGGAATCTAAGCAATTTAGCCCTAAAGCCCCATACTCTCAATGATAGATTTTACCGCATCTTCGCCCATAAAAAATTCTGCGATTTTTGCTAAAAGAATGATGATAGTAATAAGTGGCGTGATATAACGCATAGGGTAATACCACACATTAAAGCCAAGATTCCCAAAAAAAGTGAGAAGTATAAGATTCTAGCTTTTCTTTTGGCACGACCCAACCGATAAAAATCACCGCCAAAAGCCCACCGATAGACATAAGAAAGTTTGCTGAAAGAAACTTAATAATATCCATAAGCGACTTTCTGCCAACAGCCAAATAATCCGCCGCAGGTGTGCAAATAGAGCAGACAATCACCATTCCAAGAGCGATGATAGCAAGTGTAATGCTCCAAGTCGCCTTCGCCCTGCTCCAGCCATAAGTCTCACTCATATACATTACAGCAGGTTCAAGCAGTGAGATAGTAGAAGTGATCCCAGCAAAGCTAAAGGCGATAAGGAACAAAAAGGCGATGATGTTACCTAAGATTCCAAGATGAGAGAACATCACAGGCAGGGTTACAAAGATAAGCCCAGCCCCCTTATTGACAACGCCCTCATACTCAAACCAAACCAAGCTTTGCTACAAACTTAATGAAACAAGATACACAAGGCTTAATCCCTTATAACAGAGCACAAGACACTAAGCTATTAGCATATAATGAAACAAAGCTATTAGAGTATAAAGAGACACTGCATGCCTTGCAAAAGCTAGACAAAAGCTTTAAAGACTTTATGAGTATGCCTTTTAGCATTATTGTAGATTCTAAAGGCAATGCACTGCCCCTAACTTCACAGGCTATAAAAAACTTTA
>NZ_FZMS01000001.1:86859-91841 GCF_900198365.1 Helicobacter bilis
CTACAAAAGAGATAAAGCTACTAGCATACAATAAACCTAGTGAAAATAACGCAGTAGAAGTGGATAGGTTGAGTAATGTGTTGGGGGAAATACCAAAAACAAGAGAATATCAGGTTATCACAGATAAAAAGGCTTTTATAGAAAATCTTAATGTTTTAAAGTCGGTGGCAGAGCCTATACCGCCAACACTAGATATACATGCTTTCTTAAAAACTTTAGATAATGTAGAAAATAAAGAAAACTTTATCGAGCATTTATTAACTAGAAATAATGCGGAAACAAGACTAGCATATTTAAATCTTGTTGAGCCTACGCTAAAAAGGGCAGATATTGAACTCACTTTTTTACCAAATAAAAAAGAATATATTAAATCATTTAAAGATAAGGATAACAATCTATTATATCTACTTGTAACAAAAAATAATGATAAAACTTTAATAACAGGGATTCCAAACGCAAATGAAAGATATGTAAAGAATGAGATAAACAAGGCGGACATTATCCATTCTTTCGTTCCGCTGAACAGACAAACAACCGAAGTTGTGAATGGACTCGCAATGCAAATCCTACCACAAAACAGGAAATAAGTAAAGAGATACCACAAGATTCAAAACAACAACTTGAAGCAAATCTCAAAGGGCTTTATGAAAAATTGAAAGGCTTAAATAAATATAATAAAATAGAAGGATATAAATATCGGGATATACTCGACAATCAAATTAAACCAGCTATTGCTAAACACTTTAAGCCTATATTAGACAAACTTAAAACCGCAGAAAACAAAAAACAAATGCAACAAATCATTATGCAAAATAGGGAAGGATTAAGCGATTATTTAGCTTTTAACATAGCAAAAGGGGAGCATAAAGATATTGATGGATATTTGACAGGGGATATTGATTTTTATGACAAAGATGTAGTTAAATTCTTTAAGCATAGAGAAGACAAACAAGCTTCTAAAATATATGATGATATAAGGTATAGGGTTTTAGCAAGTATAGAAAACTTACAAGACAAAAATACTTCCATACACTTATTTTTTGATGATTTAGAAGGCAATAGTGGACATTACAAAACATACCCTAGAAAAAAAGATTTAGCACTTGATAATGTAACGATAGGAAGCCATTTTAAAGAAGCTATGCTAATAAGTTCTAAAGATACGAATTTAAAAGAGAAAATTATTGAAAAATTAAAAGATGAATACCTAGATACAGAATTATATAAAGATTATTTAGAATTTTGTATAAATTCTATGAAACGATATGAGCCTGAAAAATCTAAATCTAACTCTGTAACACAAAAAACAGAGCTTACATTTGGAGGCGGCATACATAAAGAGTGGAATCCGCAAAAATTAAAAGCATGGGAAAAAGAGCTTGAAAATGTATCACAAAAGATAAAGGATACACAAGAAGTAGAAAAAGGAATCTCTGCACTGAAGGGGGAAACTAGCTTAGAATCTGCCACACAAAAAGCAGATTCTAATGATATTATTTTTACTGATAAAAAAGGTAAAGAACACACACTTACAAAAGAAGTGCAAGAGCAATGGCTAAAGACTTTTAACCTAAAAAGCCTTGATGAAAGTTATATACCAAAGCATAGCGATGAGATTAGAGAAGCTTTAGGTGGCAAAGAAATAAAACTCCAGCTAGGAAGCCTTAAAAAGCTAGTAGCACAAGGCAGGGAGCAATACATACCGCAGATTAAAGAAGTGCTAGATTCGCCAGAAGCAATTTTAAAAGATAGTGATAACGCCTTTTTATTTGCAAAACATTTAAAAGAATGACGATTATTTTGTAAATGTTAGTTTTGATAATGGGGAATATTTAGTAAGTATTAGTAACGGGATTAAAGAAACGAGAAACCTTAATAATAAACTAGAAAAAGGCGGTAGTTTTATTTATCAATCTCCAAACTTCAATTCTATCTCGCAAAAGCTTTTACAGGCTTCGCAATATTCAGCCAACAAGATTGACAGCGACATTATACCACAAACCCCACAAGAAATCATAAAACAAGCAAAAGAGTAAGGCAAAAGTGTAAAAGAAACAGCAGAAAATAACACAAATGCGTGGCAAAAAGAATTTATAGAAAAAATAAAAAATGATGAGTCAGGTAAGATTTCAGGGTATTATACACAGGGGGAGGCTTTGGTGATAGAGAGAAAAATAAATGATAGGGATTTAGACCTTATAAGCATCACCAAAGGAGAGAATGGGGAACTTTTTACAACATATTTAGGTAAATTTATTACACAACAAGAAGCACAGAAACGAAAAAGCTTTTTGGATAATGGATTTAAAGGTAAGGAAAAAGAGCTTTTAGAGTTTTTAGAAAAAGAGCCTGTGAATATAGGAGACGAAAGAATAGCATTTATCCCAAGCTTAGACAAATTTTTTGGCATACCATCTTTTAATGAGGAATACTTCACAGAGTTTTTTATACACAAGCATTTTGCAGATAGCAAAGAGCCTTTTACAAGTATGAGCTTAGGTCAAAAAAAACTAGAGGTAGCACTTGATAATTTAGATCGCTATATTGACAAACTTTTTAAAGACAATGGACACCATTTTGGCTTTTTGATAAATAATGAAAAAAACGCTGCATCGTTTAGCTAAAGATAAAGAATTATATATGGTTAAAGGTAAGGGAGCGATAGAAACTTTACTTGTCGCAAAAATGGGACATATACAAGGAGCATTCTACCGCAAAGAATTAGGGGATATTGATTTAGTTTGGGGAAATGATAAAATAGGCTTACAAAAAATAGTGGAAAAACATTTAAAAGACTTTGCAGACTTTGCAGGAAATAATCCTTATGAAAAAATGTCAAATGCAATAAATGAGATTATACAAAATGGCAAATTGCTTACCGAAAATGGAGTAAATACAATATGGTATAAAAATGGTGATGATTACTATCTAGTGGGAATCTCAAAAGGATTTAATAAAAAAGGTGATAACAATTGGGTTATTACAAGCTACAAAAAGACAAAGGGTAGAATACCTGATGAGATTAAAGGCGACACCGCGAACCTGTCCGCTTATAGCGATGAATTTAATCCTTTACTGACTTCTAAAGATGAACCTCTAAACTCTAGCGACATTATACCACAAACCCCAAAAGAAATAATCAAACAAGCAAAAGAAGCGGGGAAAAGTGTAGCAGAGACAAAGAAATTACTACAACAACACAAGGATATAGAATCTAAACGCAAAGAAACACAAAAACTAATCATACAAGAAAAGAAAGCAAAAGAAAAGCTGCACAAAGAAATAGGCATATTTGAGAAAGAAAAGCAAAACGCATTAGAAAAACTAGAATCCATTAAAACACAAATAAATGAGCTAGAAAAGAAAGATTTATCAAGCAAACAAGCACAAAAGCAAATGGATAAACTACAAACTAATCTTAGCTTTTTTGCAAATGAGATAGAAAAGACAAGAAATCTAATCAAACAAAGAAAAGATAAACTAGCTACCACACAAGAAGTCTATATACCGCAAAATCATACATTTAGCTATGATGGTAGAGAATTTAACACAAGAGAACATTTCTCTATTCTAAAGCAAAGAAGTCTAAATAACCAAGATGATGACTTTAATGGCTTTGATACTCTTATGCGTGAAGCAATAGAGAATGCACTCAACATTAAACCTATAAAAGAATTTGGCACAAACTATGCAGAACATTATCACAGCGGTGAAACTGCTATACAAAAACTAATAAGCGAAGCACAAGCACATAAAGAAAGCGGAGCTAAAGGCGAGTATAAAGGACAAGTTGCAGGGGCATTTCATCGTAAAGAATTAGGGGATATTGATTTAGTTTGGGGGCAAGTTGAAGGCAAAGGCAAAGAAGCAAAAGGTTATGGACTTGCTAAGATTATTGAAAAGCATTTAAACGCAGGGGACTTTAAAGCCTTTGGGGAGGGCGAAGCTGGACTTATAAATGCTATGAGTGAGATTATAGACAAGGGTAAGGTTATTACTCAAAATGGTGTAGATAGTATCGTATTGCATAAAAATGGAGAGGAATATAGAATTGGTATCTCTAAAGGTTGGGATAATGTAGGTGAAAATAAGTGGATTATCACAAGTTATAAAAATAATAAATACAAGGAAAGTGCCGAGACTTCCTACCACGACACTTTTACACCTAAAGAACCTTTAGGAAACCTTGACAACAACATTATACCACAACAAACACTAGAATCTACCATGCAAAAGTTTAATTACGATGAGAAAAAAGCAAAAGACTTGCTAGAGTGGCATAAAGACTCAAGCCCTTTAACAAAAGATGAAAACGGACTGCCTAAAGTGTTTTATCATTATACAAATAATGGCAAAGTTTTAGAAAAAACGAGGGATAAAGATTTTGAAGCCTTTACACGCAAAACGGACTTAAAAGAGCAATATGAAAAAATGCGTCCTTATGACAAACATTACGGCAGGAATCAAGGAAGTCGTTACGGGATATATTTTACAGAAAATGAAAAATATGCTCAAAATTATGCAACGCTTGGGGGGCAAGAAAGGGATTTAAAAGATGCTTTAGAAAGAGGCAACGCTAAGAAATATGAAGTATTTTTAAATATCAAAAATCCTTTAGATTTAGATACTATCATCACAAAGCAAAATGCCAAAGAAATCGAGCAACTTTTTGAAATCAAAAATCCACCAAAACACATAAAAGCTATAAATATAAATGATTATATTGGTAAGGATATTTTTACATATATTCATAATTTAGGATTTGATGAGTATGGACACAAAGCCGCTATTGCTAAGACTACTTTATATAGAAAAGACAAGTTAGGAGTTAATGGCGAAAGAGATATTTTAAATTTAGCGGATTTTTTGAGCTTAAAGGGTTATGACGGCTTATTTTTTAGCAGAAAAGAAACAGGGCGTGAATTTATAGTTTTTAATCCTAATCAAATTAAGCATATAGATAATAAAGGAAGCTATACAGA
>NZ_FZMS01000052.1 GCF_900198365.1 Helicobacter bilis
TAGGATTCTTAAAAATGCGTGTAAATGAGCTATTTTCACGCTATTTGATGTTAGTAACAGATGGTAGCGTAGAGTTTGATAGTCTCTTTTGGTGCAAGGTAGATGGGGATATATAGGCGTTAAGTTATAGCTAAATCTCGCAAGATTCTATGTTTGGCAAAGTCTCTCTTTTAGCAAACTTTTAGCAAAATAGGGTGCATTAATCCTTGCATTATTAGAATCACGCCTTGCTCAAATCACTCAAAATATAAGAATCTAGCCTTTCATTTTACTTTCCAAAGTTTTCAAATCTAACCCAAAACTTATAAAAATCTATACAGATTCCTAAAATCTTAGAATCTTAGCCTACAAACACAATACCCCAAAGCCCTAGAACTTCTTCATATTTGCATCTTGTAAAATATCTTGTGCGATGTGTTCTACGCCTAGGCTAATTTCTTGCGTGTTATGTGCGGTTTGCGTGTTATGGTTTGTTATCTCCTCTAGCTCAACTATACTTTCATTAATATGCTCAATGCCCTCCATTTGCACCTTAATTGCCTCACCCATATCATTAATACTTTGCACAAGCAAATTCACACTTGCCCCTATCTCGCCAAGACTCTTTTGTGTGCGTTCAGCCAAGTTTCTCACCTCATCAGCTACGACTGCAAAGCCCCGTCCGTGCTCCCCAGCCCTTGCTGCTTCAATCGCTGCATTCAACGCCAAAAGATTGGTTTGATCAGCAATCTCTGCGATAAATCCTAGAATCTTTTTAATATCATCGCCTTGCTGCACCACTTCTTGCGCCTTACTATCAACACCCTGCATAGATTCTGCAATCTCTCTTACAGCATTTGCTGTTTCTTCTAGCGACTTGCTTTGCTTCTGTGTGCTTTCACTCATCGCCATTACAGAATCTTCTAGCTCTTTTGCCTTAAGATTAAGCGATTTAGCAAAATCAAGGCTAGTAAAAAGCATTTTGCGTATCTCTTCGCCTAAATGCCCCACGCCTTCATTCATCGCTTGAAGTTCGCCTTGCAGATTCTGTGCTGACCCACTCTCTTGCTTTTGGAAGTCATTATCTGCATATCGCTTCAAAATCACAAGCACACGCGAGACATTCTCATCAAGGGAAGTTAGCATTTCATTAAATAGCACGCCAAGTTGGGTTAGCTGCGGATTATTCGCATTTGTTTGTATCTGCAAATGCAAATACCCCTGCTTGATACTCTCAACCGCTTGAAAAAAGTCCTCCAAACTCTTTGTGTCCTTTAAGAGATTATGCTGAATTATCTCTACATTTTCATTAATCGCCTCTGCCATCTCTTGAAACTCATCGCCGCTGCGGAGTTTCAAAGGATTCACACTTTTTTGCTTGTGATTTAAAAAGTCAAAAAACTCTAGCAAACTCTTTTTAATGCGTCTAATAGGCTTTAGCAAATACGCCAAAATCACATAGAGTGCCACCACAAGAATAAGGGCAAAAATGCCTAGCATAATGAAAATAGGCTTGTTGTTTTGACTAAGCTTATCGGCAATGCGAGATTCTGGGATAATGGAGCAAAGCAGCCATTGCGTTTGAGATTCTACCTTGCAAGTTGCGATATTAGAATCTAGTTTAAAAGTCGGCGTGTCCGCATTAAAGCTACTTTTTATCGCCTTAGAAAAATCATCACTTTGCAAAATCTTACTCTCATCATTATGGCTGACATAATTGCCATTTTTATCTATGATGATAATCTCTTGTTCGCTTGCATTCTTATCTTGTGCGTGGATATAGGCATTAAGTGATTTTAGGGCAATATTACTACTTGCCACACCGATGAATTTACCATTTTCAATAAGCGGAGAGGCAAAGCCAAAAACGGGGATTTTATAAGACGCCTGAATCCAAGACTCACTTAGCACTTCATCTTTAAGTGAATTTTTGGGGATTTGATACCAACTTCTTGTGCGGGGGTCATAGCCATCTTGTGGGTATTGATGCTTACCATTGCCACGCAGCATTCTGCCGCTAGATTCTAAGCCGATATAGGCAAGATTAAAATCCCCTGATTCTTGGATAAGGCGAAGATTCTGTGTCATTTGAGATTCATTTAAGCCACTTGCAAGGGCTTCTTTTGCAAGTTTGTTAATAAGGCGTTTTTTCTCATCAATATACACATCTATGAGATTTTCTAATTGCGTTACTTGCCTTTCTTGCGTCTCATACTCAATAAGTGTAATAGTCTTTTGCGCGTTAAAATACACAAACCACGCCAAAATGCTAAAACTCACAAGCACCATTAAAGTCGTGCTAATAGATACCTTTGCGTTGATTCCTAGTTTTGTCATTGAGTAGCCTTTTATATTATGATAAACAAGCAAGCGTAAATATCATACACAAAAAAACAAAAAGTTGTCTTTTTTATAGCATAAAAGCATTGTAAATATGTATTTTGTGTATTTTATGCACTATATATTGTATATTGCAATGTAGGTTTATTATGCTATTTTATTGTTTGATAAGGAAAGTTTGCGTTGATAATCTGACAAAAATAGCAACGCAATCATAAATAAGGATAAATGCCATGACAAACATGGCGAAAAGTGAAGTTAGATAATAAATTAGAATCTATACATATAACGCGCAACAAATGAGAAAGTCTCTTTTGAATAATATTCATTTTTATCACCATCGCTATAAAGATATGTGCCAGTATGTGCTTCTATAAATGGAATCTTACCAAGCACTTCTATCACATGCTCATTTTGAGTCCAACGCACACCAATATTTAATGCCATATCAAATGCTAGTGAGTTTTGATTACTAGAGCTACCCCACCAATACCATGAGTTTAACCAATACACACCACCCACTTGCAAACCAGCTATAACACCTAGATTCCCATCAGCAACATTTGTAATGTTATATATCACATCAGCACCAACGCCAAATTGCATAACATAGAAATTAGCCCCACTAAAGAGTGCATAACCACGCACACCCAAACTATTACTAAAACTAATATTCATAACCGCCAAGCACACCATACGCTGCGTTGTATAGCTATATTTAGAGATATTTCTGTTATATGGATTGTTCCAATGATACTCATTTTTCTGTTGCAAAAGCGAAGTCCCAGCTTGCAAACCAACAAAACCGCCACTTTTTTCCTCTTTTAACCCATCAGCATAAGCCATACTAGAAATAAGTGCCAATGATAAAACACTTGTCTTTATACTCTTTTTAAATCCTATGATTTCTCCTTAAAATTTGTAATGAAGTTGGCATCCTACAAAAAACAAATCAAGGGTAAATGGAATATTGTGTAAAGATATAAAAGTGTTAGGTTTTAATTAAAGAACACAGCTATTGTTTATTTATAAAAGTCTTAGGTTAAACGCAGTTTCTAAAAATTAACATTGATTCTATATATTAAGAACATTTTGAATAAGGACATATACAAATTATGAAAATGTGTATTTTGATTAAAGATTTAAGTTTTGAGGCAATCATTGGAATCTTACCTGAAGAAAGACAAAAACCACAAAAGATAAATATATCAGCAAAGATAAAATATCGTTATAAAGATTCTAAAGATTATCTAGATTATGCGAGGGTAGCAAATACAATAATGGAGTGTGTGCAAACAAAGCAATATGACTTACTTGAAGAGGCACTAAATGATATTGCTGCTACATGTTTTAAGGCATTTAAAAAGATTAAAACGCTTACGCTATACATAGAAAAGCCAGATATTTTACAGCATTGCAAGGTAGGAATGAGGGCGAAATTTCGCCGAAAGAATAATGGATTCACTTTCATGTTTGCGATTTCAAGAGATTAAGTCATATATTAAAATCCATAGTGTATAATGTGTGATTTTAAGGACTTGAGGGAGATATGAAGTATTTAAATCTAATAAAGCAATATCGCATGTTTTGTATTGTATGGCTTGTATTGCCGCCATTTTTAGGCATACTTGCATATAGCATTTTCTTTCATAGCATACCCACAGATTTACCTATTGGCGTTGTTGATAATGATAAAAGCTCACTTAGTCGTGATTTAACATTCTATATAGAATCCGCACCGGCTACACAGATTGCAAAGCAATATAACTCCCTACATGAAGCAAAACTTGATCTCAATCAAGGAAAGATTTATGGAATCGTTGTGATTCCAAATAATTTTCAAGCACACATTAGAAAAGGTGTAGGGGTAAATATTGGCATTTATTATAACGCACAATTTGTGCTTATCGGCAAGGCAATAAATAGTGCGATGCTACAAGCCCTAACGACTTTTAATGCAATAAGCTCTGTTGGTAAGAATCTCGCAAAAGATGCAAATATGAATATCGCAAAGGCGAAGGCTATGCCTATTATCCCAAAGATTGAAGCACTCTTTAATCCACGCAATGATTACGCGCAATTTCTGCTTACGATTATGCTGCCTTGTATGTGGCAGATTCTAGTGGCGGTTGGCATGCTAAATCTTATTAATACTACGCCAAAAAGTATAAAATCTCTGCTATTAAAATTTGCGTTAAACATTGGTGTAGCGCTCTTTTGGGGCATTATTATGCTTGCTGTTTTTGGGGCTTTAGGCTATCCTAGAGAGGGGAATATGTATATCGTCCTGCTTGGATTAGGGGTATTTGCCGGGGCAATATCTAGCATTGTAATATGCTTTCAATCAATCCTTAAACACACTTCCAAGACAATCAGTGTAATAGCCGCTTATACCGCTCCATCTCTTGCATTTGCAGGTATTACCTATCCGCAAAATAGCATGGAAGTCTTTGCGTCATTTTGGAGTCAAATATTGCCTATTTCATATTTTATGAAGCTGTATTTGCAACAAGCAAATTATGGTATTGATAGCGCGTATAGTCTGGATCTTATCGCACAAATGTTGCCATTTTGGCTTTTTTTGATTATAGGTGTTGGTGTGTATTATTTAAGGATTGGTGCGATAGATACGAGTATGGTTAAAAGCTAAATGGGTTAAATGTTAGAATCTAGACAGATTCTAAGTGTTTTTAGATTTAAACCCAAATCAAAAGTCATTTTATTTTTAATGCTATAATTTGACCTTTCATGTAAGCTAAGTCAAATTAGGGGTTTTTGTGCAAAACGCATTTGATTTTATTGTGATTATTATTAGCGTGTTGTTTAGCTTTGTGCTATTTTGCGTGGTTTTATATCAAATAGAGAGTGTAAAAAAAGGGGTTAAATATAGCATTGCAATCATAGCGTTTTGTTGTGCTTGTGGTGTGATTAGCCATGCACAAAAGCAAAGCATTATACAAGCAAAAACTATAGAATTTAAACAAGCTTTTTATAACAACGAAACACTTGTTTGTATGCAGGACAACACAGAAGTGCATGTGCATAAATCAAGCTTTGTGTATTTTGAAGAGTTAGGCACATTTTCTGGCAAAGATTCCACAAAAGACCCAAATGTGAAAGGTTTAAATGTGCCTATTCTCTCATGCACCCAGCATGTAACGACTTATGATTCTGATTTTATCAATGATTAAAAGAAGCAAATATGAGTAAAAAGAAAAAACAAACAGAAATTAAGCCTAAAGCCCTCACAAAAGCCACTATACAGAGTCTCCAAAGCACAACAGATTCTAATACACTAAAACTTCTTAAGCAAACTTTAATAAAGCTTGGCTTACAAGATTTTTTACACACTTTTAGTGCTTATTTCTCAAGGCAGATAAACACAAATACAACCCTTATAAATGAAAACGAGATTCTATTAAAAGATGATAAAACGCTCTCCCATATACTCCATATCCCCTCACATGAAAAGCTAAAGGCATTGATACAAACCCTTGATACTTATAGCAATATAGAATCTTTAAAGTTACCAAAAGTTGGTTTGCTTAATAATGAGATTCTAAGTCTTGCAAAAGGCGGGGTATTGCGACTTTATGATATTTTTCAATGCTTATGTATGGTAAAGTTTTTCTATGATTTTGCAAAAAGAGATGATATAGACAATGAGTATTTAAAAGAGTATGTAAATAAGTTTGTTTTCCCAAGTGAGATTACTTCTTTGTTAGCATTTTTTGTATTTATTTCTAAGCAAAGTAACACATCACCACAAAGCTATTTAAATACAGAAGCAGATAGTGAGCTAAATACCCTTTATAAAGCCCTTGAGAATAAGCATAAAGAAAAGCAAGAAAGGCTATATAGCATTCTACATACAAGCAATTTGCAAGAATATCTTGTTGATAAGCAAATCCACTTTTTTGAAGATAATGCAACACTTTTAGTGCGTACTGGTTATGCAAATGTCTTACATGCACGAGTGATTGGTCGCTCTATGCATGGCTTTTTCTACATTGTGCCTTTAAGTTTAGAATCTATAGAATCTCACATTCACATTTTACAGGACAAGATAGAAGAGCGGCTTTTATATCTAGCAAAGGAATACAGCAAGATTCTAAGCAAACATATACATTTTTTGCGTTTCATTAATACTGAATATGACTTTATGGATAGGGCGTTAGCAAGGCTGCATTTTGCAAAGGATTTTAACTACTCATTTGTATTTGCAGACAATAAAAACACTTCAATCACCCTGCATGAATACGCACACCCAAGCCTAAAAAATCCTATCCCTTTAAATGTAGCTATGCCTACAAATCTTTTAATGATTACAGGTGTGAATGCAGGGGGTAAGACTATGCTTTTAAAAAGCATTTTAAGTGCATTATGGTGTGCAAAGCTTTATATCCCCATGCGTATAAATGCGGCTAAATCACAACTCCCCTTTATGAAAAATATCCACATTATCGCTCAAGACCCACAAGATTCTCATAATGATATTTCTACATTTTCAGGTCGCATACAAGAAATTAGTGCATTATTATCGCAAAAAGATATGATACTAGGCATTGATGAGATTGAGATAGGCACAGATTCGAGTGAGGCAGCTAGTCTTTACAAAGTGATTTTAGAAAAGTTTTTAGCAAATAATGTAAAAGTGATTGTTACAACACACCATAAGCATTTAGCAGCATTAATGGCTGATAACATCCACACAAAATTGCTTGCAGCCCTTTATGATTACAAAAGGGCATGTCCTACTTTTAGTTTTGCAGAGGGCATAGGAAAAAGCTACGCCCTAGAGTGTGCAAAGCAGTATGGAATCCCACAAGAAATAATCGATGAAGCAAAAAAAGTGCATGGCGATGAAGCAAACAAGCTAGAAAGATTAATTGAAGAATCGCATACACAAATCACCAAAAACAAGCAAGATTCACTAAAACTTCAAGCCCTAATAAAAGAGCAAGATACTAAAATACAAGAGCTAGAACACACAAAAAGTAAGCTGAAAGCAAAGTTTGAAGAACAGAGCCTAACATTAAAAAGGCATTATAACGAAGCTATAAAAGAAATAAAAATGTTAGCCAAGCAATCAAGCGGGAATCTAAAAGCATTGCAGAATCTAAAAGAGATTGATACTAACACCTTGCAAGGCACACAAGAGATTGTGAAAAATATCCATAAACTTCTCAATAAAGCACATAAAAATGAAGCAAAAAGTCCAAAAATAAACATAGAATCTACGCAAAAATATAGCCTAAATAATATGGTGCAATATCAAAATAAAATAGCAAAAATCATCGCACAACATAAAGATTCTTATAGCATAGAATTACAAAATGGAGTGCGACTAAAAGGCGTGAGGGGCATAGAGTTAAAGCCACTAAGCCCAAAGCAAATAAAACAAGATTCTAATATTTTATACAATCAGGGCTATAAACTAGAGGCAGACATCAAAGCGACAACAAGGCTTGACTTGCACGGCTATACAAAAGAAGAAGCACAAATGCTACTAGAAGATTTTCTAAATCATGCCATTATGGCAAGATTTAGCGAAGTGCTTGTGGTGCATGGCTTAGGCAATGGAATCTTAAAAAGAATGGTGGAAAACTTTTTAGATTCTTGCGATTACATAAGGGGATATACACAAGCCCCACCAAACATGGGTGGCTTAGGTGCTAAGATTGTATATTTAAATGGATAGATGGGATTATATTAAATATCCGTTATCTTACACCAACATGCCTACACAGATTTGGTGTAAGATAACGACCAAATAGCCTTGAAGCGTTTAATAAAAACAAATAAGGCAAATCTTTCCACAGAGCGACATGATACTAGAATCTAAAACATTTTATACTTATAAAAAGGTTTTATGGGTAGCATAATCTCGCAAAGATATAATGCAATAAAAAATCACGCAATATCATATTGCAACCTAATCCTTTATATTCGCCAACATATTAATCATTTCTCGCACTGCACCTTCACCGCCTTTTGCATGTGTAACAAAAGAGGCACGCATTTTATTAATATCGCTCGCATCAGCTGGGGCAAAGCTATAACGACAGAATGCATACATATTCAAATCATTCACATCATCGCCGATACACGCCACATTATCAGGCAAAATCTTATATTTTTTGCAAATCTCTTTCAAGCACGCAAGTTTATCCTCAACTCCCAAATGCACTTCATGTATGCCAAGCTCCTTTGCCCTATGCTGCGTCAAAATGCACTGCCTACCACTAATAACACTCACAAATCCACCGCCCTTAATCCACTCACTAATACCCATGCCATCTTTCACATTAAAGCTTTTTGTCTCAACAATCACGCCATTTACATGTAATAGCCCAATCTGCCCATTTGTCAAAGTGCCATCGACATCTAAAACTATCATTTTTATCATATCACTCATAAACACCCCTTTGTGCTTGGAATCTGTATGGAAGCATTTTTTGTTATCGCTCGTCTTAGGCTCACCGCAAATGCTTTAAAAGCGGCTTCTATAATGTGGTGCAAATTTTTTCCTCGCTGCAAAACTATATGTGTGCTTATCCCAGCCTGCATGACAAGCGCACGGAAAAATTCTTCTACCAACTCCACATCAAATTCCCCCACTTTACCATAGAATCCATTCTGTGCGGCTTGCATATCAAAGAGTAAAAATGCACGATTGCTAATATCAATATCGCACGACACACAAGCTTCATCCATCACAACAGCAGCATTCCCAAACCGCTCGATATTTTGCACAGGAAATATAGCCTTATGCAATGCCCATCCAAGCACAATGCCACAATCCTCCACACTATGGTGCATATCGACTTCCAAATCGCCTTTGCATGTGAGATTTAAATCAATGAGTGAATGCTTTGAAAACGCCTCAAGCATGTGATTAAAAAAGCCAATGCCTGTTTGTATATCGCTTGTGCCATTCCCATAGAGATTAAGTGTTAAATTAATCTGTGTTTCTTTTGTGTTTCTTTCTAGTGATATTTGCTCTTTTTTTTGTGTGCTTTCACTCATATCGTATCCAAAACTTTAAAAATAGCTGAAAATTGCATTGTAGCATATTTTTATTGAGATGGGATATTTATGGTATAAAAGCGGATATATAAGCATAATTTCTTGTTTTTTTGCAATGTAAATAAAATTTCACTCATGCCAACATAATAAAAAAGATGTTTTTTAGAATCAATAGCTAGATATTTCATTGCAATACAACAACCACTAGAATCTAGATTCCGTAAAATCACCTCTGTGCCAACAGATAACTCTCGCTTTAATGAAGTAAAAATCAACAACAGATTGGTTGCATTTATTAAAACCTAGGTTTCACACACTTTGTAACTCTAACTATAACGCACTTTTGTATATTCTGTTGGGATAAGGTATTTTTCAAGTTTGATTGGATTTTTATAGATTCCGTGATTATAGCCTATTTCATAGAGTCTCTCTAGTGCTTTGGTTTGCTCTGTGCTTAGCGTGTGGGAATTTTCATTTGCATAGAGTTGCAAATATATATCAAGCTCTTTAGCATTAATTCTTACAAGGTTATTTTCAAGCAGCATTTTTGTTAAAATATCTTTGTGTTTTAGCCCTATTTGTATCGCACGGGTTAAAACTTCTTCTAGCATAATCGCACGATTCAGTGGTATCGATCTACGCAGAGCCATGCCACCAAGCGGCAAGGGCAAATCATCTTTGCATAAATCCTGCCATATATCCCAAATGTAGGTTTCTACTTCAAGCTCATTAGAGAAATTAAGGATTGATTCATGGATTAACACCCCGGCATCTACCTCGCCAGATAGCACACTTTGCTCAATTTCTAAAAAGTTTTTATATACAACACGCGCATTTGGATAATAGATTCTAAAAAGCATGGCGTTTGTAGTATGCTCTCCGCTTAGGGCTACTTTAAAATTGCGTTTTAGTTTCGCATTTTTGCGTTTTACCATCTTTGGTCCATAGCCCTCACCAAAGCTCATGCCTGTGCGTAATAGGGCATATTCATTGCAAATATGCGGATAAAGTGAAAATGATATAGCACTAATATCATATAAACCTTGCAAACATGCAACATTGAGAGTTTCAATATCAAGCGCACTATTAATGAGTTTATAGGGCGTATCTACCCAGCCAAAAGCAATCGCATAATACATAAAAATATCATCAGCATCGGGGCTATGTGCGATTGTATAGGCATGGTTTGCTGTATGTGGTAAGGTCTGCATAGTATTCCTTCTAGTTTCATGCGTGTAATTATAGTCTATTTTATGCTGGTTTTAATAATGCTATAAAACTAGATTCCAAAAAAAACATAGGCAAAAATTCTACAGAAATATCTTGCGATGGTTTTCTAAAGAATCTTTGCGTTGTGAGTTATCAAAGTAAAGCCAAAGAAGTTTATTAAATATAAATGACCAAGCCGATGTCGTAAATTCCTGCAAAGTCGTGCAAGAGACAACGCGGCTAAACAAGAATCTAAGAATCTATTACAACACCCTAAACTCTTCAGGGTGATCGAGTGCATAGCGGAATTTCTCCATATCTACGCGTTTATCCCAAATGCTTACAATCATACATGCAACAGCATTACCGCATAGATTCCCAACGCTACGCATTTCGCTTAAAAATTTATCAATGCCAAGTATTGCCGCAACGGTTACTGCTGGGATTAAGTGCGAGCCATCAGAGGTGGTTAGAGCTGATAGTGTCCCTGCAAGTACGATAAAGCCACTGCCTGTAACGCCCACTGCACCTTTAGAAGATACCATTAAAATGATGATTAGCGTAATGGTTTGCTCCAGTGTCAATGGAATATCAAAGGCTTGTCCTAAGAAAATGACTGCAAGGCTTAGATAGATATTTGTCGCATCAAGGTTAAAACTATATCCAGTTGGAATCACTAAGCCTACTGAAGCCTTTTGTATCCCTGCCTTTTCAAGCTTACGCATAAGGGGTGCTAGGGCTGTTTCACTGCTTGAGGTCGCAAAGACAACAAGCACTTCGCGGTAGATAAATCGCATGAATTTAAAGATATTCACACGCGCCATTGCCGCGATAATGCCTAGCACACCAAAGATAAACACAATTACAGCGAGTGCCATAGTTACAAGTAATAATGCCATACCACTAATTGAGCTAAAGCCAAACTTTGCAATCAAAAACGCCATCGCACCAAATGTCGCCAATGGGCTATACCAAATCAAAATTGTAAGCACTTTGAAAAATGTCTCCTGCATACTTTCAAAATACTTTAGGGCTGCTTCTTTGAAATTCTTACTTGTAAAAGATAGAGCGATAGCGATTAAAACCGCCATAACAAGCACTTGCAATGTTTTACCCTCCACAAATGGCGTGATGGGGTCATGGGGTATCGCACTCATTAGGATATTATAGAGTTCTCCACCTGCACTTTGCTGCTCCTTAGCACCCGCCTCTATATAGCCTTGAACACTTGCTGCATCAAGACTTGCAATATCAAGGTGCATGCCATGTCCGGGCTTAATAATCTCACCAAAAAAGACACCGATAATAAGGGCAAATGTGCTGACGACTTCAAAATAAATAACGGTTTTAAAGCCAAGTGAGCCAAGTGTCTTAAGGTCTTCTAGTCGTATAATCCCAGTAATGATTGTAAGGAATATAATAGGACCCATGAGTAATTTTAGCCCCTTTATAAATGGGTCAATGGTGTATTCCTTAGAATGCACTGAAAAATCATAAAAAAATCGAGTGAAAACAGAAGGGGTATCTGGACTATGAAAGCTTCCTATTGTCCCAAAAAGCACACCTAAAAATAAGCCTATAAACACCCAAAATACTAAACTTTTTGCAAGTTTTTTATTTAAAGGTTGTTTCTTTTTGTAGATTTGCGTATTGTTATTTACCATTTAGACCACCCTTTACATGTTTTTTTGCATTATAAAGCTTATAAAACCACAAAATACAGATAAAGTAAATAAAAATTATCAGCTTCTAAGCATAAATGTGTAAATAAGTGTAAGATTGTAACATATTTGATCTGTTGAAATATGCGTGATGTCAATTTATGGAATCTTATTTACTTTTATCATAAAGTCATGATAAAGAGACATAACAAATACACAAAGATTCTATAAAATTTGTCTTTTGTAAAAGTGCTACAATCGGTTAAAATTAAGGGGAAGTTTATGCAAATGGATATTAAACATGATGGGGAAAGCATGGAATCTAACGAAGAGAGAGATTCTAAAGATTCTATAAAATCTAAGAATATGAAATCTAGCAAGGAAGTAAAACAAATAGAAACCAAATCAGCACCAACAAATATCAAAAAAGATTCTATAGATTCTAATATCACAATAAAATCGAGTTTGAAAATAGAATCTAATGAAGCGAGGTTAGAGAAAGATTCTAAAGATTCTGTGAAATCTAATATGAATACAGAATCTTTGGTAAATACAAATACAGAATGCGATACGAAACAAAGCAAAACTACAGAATCTAGCGCAAACAAAACGGGCTTTATAGAATCTTATTTTTTCTATCCAAGTTTTTGGCATAAGATTCTAGCTTTTGCTTTATTGCCATTTTCATGTATATATGCCCTTATTACGCTGTATAAAAAGTGCTTTACAAAGAAAAGAAACTTTAATGTAAAGATTCTAAGTATAGGGAATCTTGTGAGTGGTGGGAGCGGTAAAACGCCTTTTTGCATTGCATTAACAAACTATCTACAAACAAAAGGATACACAGATATTTATGTGGTATTGCGGGGCTATAAGCGAAAATCTAAAGGCTTAATACAAGTAAGCAGTAATGGAGCGATATTAGTCAATGTAGCACAAAGTGGCGATGAAGCCATGCTTATTGCCATGCAAACAAAAGCTAGTGTGATAGTGAGTGAAAGCCGCATAAAAGCACTAGAATACATACAAACAAAAGATTCTAAACATAGCATAGTGATACTAGATGATGCATATAGGTTTAATTTTAATAAGTTTGATATTTTATTAGAACCAAAGCTAAAGCCTTATTTTCCCTTTGTGTTGCCGAGTGGATATTATCGCTTTCCAGAATCTTTTTATACAAAATGCGATCTGCATTTAAAAGAGGATAGAGATTACAAGCGAAGTGTGAGTATATTGTATGTAAAAGATTCTAATAGAGAATCCAAGTATATCCTAGCCACTGCAATAGCAAATCCTAGTCGCCTAAAGCCCTATTTACCAGAAAATATTATATATGAATACTACTTAGCTGATCATGCGGAATTTGATTGCAATACATTAAAAACACTTTTAGAAAAATATCATGCAACACATATTTTAATGACACAAAAAGACTATGTAAAATGTCTAGATTTTAATCTACCTTTTGCCTTACTTATGCTTGATGTAAGGATAGAATCTAGTGCTTTAAAAAGTATAGAATCTTTTCTTAACACAGAATCTTTTTTGCAAAGCAAGGCTAGATTCTAAAATCATATATTTTAGTGTGGAGTTAAAGGGTAATATTATAAAAAATATTATAAAATGGGATTTTTGGTTTGTTGCACCTGATACTTATTATAGATCGATATTTTAAGGGGTTTTTATGAGAATAGTATTATTATCCAGTATCTTTGTGTTTAGTTGCTTATATGCAAAATGCGATTGTCTTTGTGTAAATGGCAATGTAGAAGCAATATGCAGTAATGCCTATGAAGTTCGTCCTGTATGCACACCCAGAGTATGCCCTATCCCTCCACCGAGTCTAGAACCTTTAGAATCTCCACAACTCCCACCTTTAGGCACAACTTCATGCCATCAAGCACAAGTATATAATGAATCTACAAGGCAATATGAGTGGCAGAGAGTTTGTGAATGATTGCTATGATGCTGCTTAATACCTATATTTATGGACGAAACGCATAGTATAGTCAATACATATTTAATATTGGGGTGAGATGGTTGAGAGAGGTTTTTTGAGCATAAATCATAAATACTTCATACTTACAAATTAAGATAGGGATACTTAATTATTATGCATACATGAGGATTAGCTAATGTAAAATAGATTCTAATCCTGCATTTTACCATGAATACATCAATAAGACCTTATGGAATCTATCACATAAAAGTTATCATCAGACAATAATAGCCTTGCAGATTTTACTAGACATAATATTGGTGCATTAAACTACAAAAAAGCATATCCAGTCTTTGGCTCAACAAATATCATCATATTGCCCACAAGAATCCTTTGTAAGCTATTTGGTGTATGTAGTCTCTGTCCGCACAACACTTTGCTAAAATCATCAAAGTAGAAACGAAAAGTATCTCTTTCTTGACAAGTAGTAGGGGATTGCAGTGTTAAAGTTTGTAATCTTGTGCTTTCATGCAGTCTAAAATCAAAAAGTGCATTATCCTTGCAAAATCCTGTGATATTTGTGTTATTATAACCGCTCAAACATTGTGTCGTGCCAATATGCAATGCGACAATATCGCCCGCAAGGGGACGCCTATCAAAGTCAGTCGTATTTGCAAAACGCGGAGTGTCTCTATAGATCGACAGACTATTTTTTGTATAAATCCCACTTGTATGAAATTGCAACTGCCAATAAAAAGGTGCATTATTTTGCAACAATCGTTTAGAATCTACACGAGCAAATGAATAAATATCGCCAAATCCTATGTAGCCTAGTTTTGAGTGATCGATTAAAGATAGCATTCTTGCATGTTTTATCGCATAAAGCGTAGTGAGAGCTGCCCTTGTATTATTTGGCAGAGAAAAAGAATAGGCAAACCAAGCACTTGAAGCAAGTATGCTTACAATAAATAGTGAATATAGAATCTCTATGAGCTTCATAATAATCCACTACTCCATTATTTTGAAATTAAGAACTTTAGAAAAATACAATAATTAATACACGAACCATTCTTTTTTCAATTTATTTAATACATCAATTTCTTTTTTTAGTGCCATAACTTGTTCATCAACTGCTGCAAACAAACTCATATTTAAATGCTCTGGCATATCCAAACTACCGCGTTTAATCATAATGTAATCTTCAAGGCTAATCTTTGCCATATTTAATGCGATCGTAATCTCATCTTGAATATTTTCAATGTTTTTTATGATTTGATTAATGCGTTCAAACATATTTTCCCCTTTAAGAAACTTTGCATTATTGTAACAAGTTTTTGTCAAATAAATATTGCATATAAGCACCATGAAAATATATCATAATTAATATTGTGTTATTCATTCGGCATGATATGGACATGGTAAAAGTTAATTGTTTTTAACTGCCGAGTTAGAGTTATAGTTTCTAAAAAATGGCATTGTTTCAAACTTATACGGAAAGATAGATTTTATGAGATATGAAAGCAGTGGACCAAATTTCTAAAATTATGTTTACATTCTCCTCTAAAGTCATTGCAGGTATCATGTATTTCGCATAGCATTACAATGGTGTTTATGGAAGACAGGTTGTTGTTTTCACAGGATGTTTTGAAATCTCACTCTAAAGATTACTCCATTGTTTAATGTGATGTTTAAATTCACAATTCTTTTTTTACATCATTATAATAACTGCTAAAATAAATAGCTTATAGCCATGGCAAGTTGTAAGGCTATCAATCTTTATAATTTTTCTAATTTTAGCGGTATTGCCTTGCCTTATTTATGGCATTATTGGTCTTGCCTATGTCAAATGGTTTTATACATGAAAGATTGCTTGTGTTTTTCCATACAATCCGCAACATTTTGTACGCTTTGACTTGGATTTCATAACGATTATTTACATTGTTCAACTAAATCAAGCCTATTTGCTACAAAAGTTAGTAACATCGTAATCTTTAAGGCTCTGAATGGATGTTAAATTCTGGTTTCTATGCCCTGTATCTATCAATGCTATATTTAGATTCTACAAATCTATGATACAGCATTTTTCCTTTAAATGAAAATCGTAAGTAAATACAAGCGGGTATTAAGCATTAACATTCCATTCAGTAGGATACTTTTAGAACCTGTGGTGTATCATTAAGAATATTTGCTATATTTTTAGCTGAATTATTTTTTAATAAATTCAAACAATCCTACATTTCCATTATTTTGATATTCTGGCATGGAATCAAGGCAGCTTTGATAAATCTCTAAATGATCTTTTTGCCATTTCATACATTCTACAACATCGAGTGTGCTAATGTAACCCATTTCAAGAATTTGCATTTCACCTAATACATCAATAATGGTTTGCGGTCGATACACTCTGTGTGCGTTAAAACACACTTTATCAATCTGCCCCACAGGCACACTAAAATATAGCTTACCACCGGGTTTTAATACCCTTTGAAAAGCCCTCAAAGCCTTTTCCCAAGCATCTGGTTCGATAGGATCACCATATCGCCCTAATCCAAAATGCTCCACACTACACAATGCAGAAATTGATTCTAAAGAGTTATCAGCAATATTTTCTAAGAGTGTAGCGTTGGCTTGAATATATGAAATGCCGCCTTTTTGATTCAAAAAGTTTGTGTCAAAGTTATTGTCCATAGGTCTAATGTCAATGAGAGTGATTTTCTGTCCTTGTGCAAGCAAATGCGCGATAAAACCAACCACAGACGAGCCAACATCATAGTGCATACTCGGCTTATTTTCTAACACTTTTCGTGCCCCCCAAATATCTTGGATAAAATATGATGAATCCCCTATATCACCATTTTTAGCATACTTGTCATGTCGGCAAATATAATCATGTTTTGGATCGAGTATAAAGCGAGAATCTTTATTTAGTTTGGTATATAGCTGTTTGTCTTGAGTGATTTCCTCATCGCTCATAAAGGGGTGGTTACCCCCCCCCCATTCTTTGTCAATCATTCTGCGGAAGGGTCGTAATATCTCGCGTTTTATCCTTTGTGGAATTGTTTTTCGTTTCATATGAGAATCTCCAAATTAAATTTGTGTTATTGTAGTAAAATTGTCTAAATGATGATAGTCTGAGTATAAAATATTTCTTGGATTACCTATTTTCCAAGCATGTTTAAATTCTCATTTTGATAAAACCATCAAAATAAAAAATATTTTAAGATTTCTTAGAATCTATGCTATAATGTGTCTCACATTTTTATTTTAGGAGTTTCATTATGAAAAAGTTTTTAGCAATGGCGGTTATTACAGGTTTAGCAACATTATTTGTTGCATGCGATGATAAAAAAGAGGAAAAAGCACCTGCACAAGCACCAGTAGCACAAGAAGAAGCAAAACCAGCGGAAGCACCAGCTGCTACTGATAATGCGACAGAAGCACAGGATAAGGCGTCTAAGTAATCTTTCCCATTTTTTAACATGATATTAGTGCGGCATAGAATGGTATGCTGCATTTCTCAATACACACTCTTTTCTTTTTTCTCTCTTAATACATTTTTATGTTTGTTCTTAGCGTGATTTACACAAGCTAGATTGTATTCTATCTTGAGTATTTCGCAATATATGCTTGTAGTTACGAAATGTATTGTATGCTTATTTCTGTTTTATTGGTAGAAGTTATGCTTGTTGTGGGTGAGATTTAGATGAAGTTTACTTTCTAACAATGGTCTAGAATTAATATGGTATCTATATTTTTAATTAAATACAAAAATTTCACTTTCAACTATTATGAAACCTTATGAAGTATTAGGAGAATTTAAAGTAAGAAAATAGGGATATTTTTTAACAAGTTACTTTAAATATTACTATCAAAGCATATAAAAATTCAAGCATAGTGTTAAAAATATAAAGTGGGATATAAAAATGTTGAGACGCAATTGTGAGTTATAAAATTAAAATCACCAACAATTTCTCAAACTAGCATACAATGGGATTTATTTTTTTTAAAAACCTTTATATGAATTATTAGCTATCTCTTGCAATGGTATATTCTTAGTTTTGCTAATATGAAAGCCCAAATTTTCCAAGTATGAAATAGCGTTTTGTTCCATAGTTAATGCACCCCTTAAAAGAGATTCACTAAGACTAAAGGCGGTGTCTTCACCAATTACTTCCGGCACAATACCAATGACATGCACTTGCGGTAAATCACCCATCATTTTTGTTAAATGAAGTGTTTGCAGCATCTCAACTTCATGGGCACTACCAGCCCAAGTAATACATGATGGAATATTGTCAAAACTAAAGCTATACACATCGCCAATTTGTGCATTTTCAACGCTCACACAATCAAGTAATAATACACGATCGTATTCTACAATAAGTGGAATAAGCATATTTGCTAATGTGCCACCATCAACAAATGTGAGAGTATGCTCTTTGCTATCAAAAGTATAATTTACTTTTAAATAGTTACATAAATGAACGCCAATACCCTCATCTCCAAAGAGAATATTGCCAATGCCAAGCACTAAAACATTCAAAACAAAAATCTCTCTATACTCTTTGTTCTTCTGAATAACGGATACCGCTTACCATTGCATCAGCACCGCCGTTTGGATAACGCACAGAATTCCAAATTACAAGATAAATATGCACTGGCACAAATACAATAAATACCCATGTAGCAATATGGTGTATCGCTCTAACATTTGCTAATCCACCACATACAGAATCTACCCAGCTAAAACATGCACCCATAATGCCACCCAAACCATCATGATAAACATTTGCATAAAGATTCACACCTGTCAAACAAATAATTAAGGTTACTAATCCTAATACAAAGTATGTAGTAAATTGCAAAGGATTGTATGTGCCTTTAATGTGCGGATGCTTTGCAATAAAAAGATATGCCCCAATAGTCTTCGCCCAAACAAGTGGATTTAGTAATTGCCAAAACGATGTGCGTTCTGGCTTACTTGATGGTGCAAAAAAGAATAGATACACTCGAAAAATAGAAGCCGCAATCAATACAAATCCAGCTATACAATGAAAAGCCCTATTATAGGCTTGTAAGAAAATAACTGGCTCACCACTTGCATCAGGTTGTAAGAAAGGATATGCAATATAAAATCCACTTGCTACCAAAAAAACAATCATAAATGCACGCACCCAATGTAAGAATCTAGTCATTGCACCAAATTCTAAATGCTGTTGGATTTCTTTTGCAATACCCGTATCAATCTCTGTTCGTGTTACCATAAAAGCTCCTTAATCCAACTATGCTTTTTAGAATCTTGCGAATGCTGGTTCTACTTTATATTCCCCAAGATCATTACCTTTTGTATCCATTACATGCACAGCACAAGCAATACATGGGTCAAATGAGTGAATATGTCGTATAATCTCTAAAGGCTGTGTTAAGTCTGCGATCTTTGTCCCAATAAGACTCATCTCATAGGGTCCTTTTTGTCCTTTAGAATCTCTTGGTCCTGCATTCCATGTCGAAGGCACAACTGCTTGATAATTTGCTACTTTGCCCTCTTCAATACGCACCCAATGGCTCAACATTCCTCTTGGCACATTACCGATATAGCAACCCTTATAAGACTTGCTATTATCAATAATATAAGGCGCACAAGTCGTAGTATCTACTTTAAGATTTCTTACCAATTCATCAAATGCTTTTAGCCCCTCATCTGCTAATACTTTTGCTTCTAGCCCTCTAGCTGCTGTGCGACCTAGCGTACTGAATAAATGACTTGTGCTTAAGCCAGTGCGTTTTAAAAATGCATCTACAGCGTTATGCAAGGCTTCATTTTTACCTTTTGCATAGCCTACAATAACCGCTGCTAATGGTCCAACTTCCATAGGCTTACCATCATATCTTGGCGATTTAATCCATGAATATTTAGAATCTGTTTGTAAAAGTTTTGTGCGTTCATTCTTGCCACTTAAACCTATGCTTTCACCATCTTTAAAGCCGGTGTAATCCGGTGTTGTTTGTCCATCATAAGGGTGAAGTGCATCTGTTGGCTTGATCGGTTCTCCATTGCTATGCTTGCCTTCATATTTATACCAAGAGTTTGTTACTTCCTCTGCGATTAAGTCAAGATTCACATCATGCACTTTGCTTAAATCGCCATCAAGCACATAACCACTATCAAGCAGGTATTCATTATGTCCCACCTGCATTTCTTGGAAACTTACGAAATTCTTTAGATTACAACCCGTTAAAACACTTGCCTCAGTTGAATATGCCATGCCTGCCATAATTAAGTCTGGGTAATAAGCACGATTAATAAAGTCTGCTACCATTTCATACTTCGCTTTATATTCAGCAAGTCTTGATGGATCTAAAATATCCATAATGGAAGTAACACCCCCAACGGTTAAGCTTTGTGGGTGCGGTTGTTTTGCACCAAAGATAGCCATCATTTTTGCCGCTTCTCTTTGAATTTCAAGTAGTTTTAGATAATGTGATAATACAATAAGGTTTTGTTCTGGACTTAGATGATAGGTTTTATGTCCCCAATATCCATTTGCAAAAGGTCCAAGGGAACCCTTAGCTGCAAAATCTTTTACCCTTTTTTGCACCATTCTTAATTCATCTTCACCTGCTGAAATTGGAGAATCTGTATATTCAAATGCAAGTTTCGCAGCCTTAGCAGGATCGGCACTTAAAGCACTGATAATATCGCACCAATCAAGCCCATGCAATGTATAAAAATGCACGATATGATCGTGGAAAAATAAGGCTAGATTCATAAGTGTGCGAACAAGCTTTGCATTATATGGAATCTCAATGCCTAAAGCATTCTCAACCGCAGTAATACCCGCTTTATAGTGAGAATAGGTGCAAACACCGCAAATTCTTCCTGCAATAAAACCCGCATCTCGCGGATCTCTACCTTTAATAATAGTCTCTAAACCACGCCATAGCGTAGAGCTAGAAAATGCGTCTGTAATCACATTATTATCATCAACAATAACTTCAATCCGCAAATGCCCTTCAATTCTAGTGATAGGATCAACAACAATTCTTTTTGACATATTCTTTCCTTTTGGTAATATTTATAGTCTATGCGTCGCACCTAAAAGCACAACTTGTGTAAAATTACTTTGGTTTTATAGCACCAGATAGCATTGCATGTGCGGCAATACCAATAGCTGTTGCACCCAAAATTACCATACCAACCCTATCTGCTGTGTGGTCAGCACCTGCACCTCTAAAAGCTGTTTGATAGCGATTCCCAAGTGGTACTTCAAATGGCGACATCGTATCCCAAAAATGTGGCTCACTGCAACCTATACAACCATGCCCCGCACCGATAGGCCAATTTGTATGTGAATTAAATCGTAATTTTGAGCAGTTATTGAAAGTATAAGGACCTTTACAACCAACCTTATACAAGCAGTAACCATTCTTTGCATTTTCATCGCCAAAGTGTTGCACAAACTCACCTGCATCAAAGCGACCCCTTCTCTCACATAAATCATGGATTCTATGTCCATACGCCCATTTTGGTCTATGGAATGCATCGAGTGCCATATCGCCAAAGAGAATGTGCTGCATAAGTGTGCCTACAATATTTTTCTCATTCGGCGGACAACCCGGAACATTAATAACTTTTTTGTCAATAATATCACTCAAAGGATGTGCGTTTGTAGGATTTGGTGCAGCCGCTTGCACTCCACCAAAGCTAGAGCATGTTCCAATGGCAAAAATTGCTGCTGCATGTTTTGCTACATGTCTGCATTCTTCAGCACCAGTCCTGCCAGATGCACCAATGGTAAGGAAATATTCAGTATCTTTTGGAATCCCACCTTCTACCATCATAACATAGCGACCATCATATTTTTTTACCGCATCTTCTAAACTTTTTTCCGCTTGATACCCAGATGCCGCCATGATAGTCTCATGGTATTCCATGCTTACATAATCAAAAATGATAGAATCAATACCCGGATCTTCACTTCTTAATAAACTTTCACTGCAACCTGTGCATTCTGCCATGTGTAACCATATAATAGGCACTCTATCAGCAAGCTCTGCGGCACGAGCTGTAAGAGGTGCAAAAGTAGCAGGTAGCCCAATTGATGCAGTAACAACTGCTGCCCATTTCATAAAATCCCTTCTTTGAATACCTTTTTCTTGTAAGACTTCTTTTAAATCTTTACCGCTTTTTTCTTCTCTTAATGAGGGGAGTTTTGCTAACTTATCTAGTCGTTTTTTAACCTTTTTAAAAAGCGATTGTTTTGTATGGAATGTGAGATTATCACCTTTTGGGTTTTGACTATAATCTAATGCGATATTTGCAGTGTCGTGTGGCATGGAATCTGAGAGTATAGTATCAGTATGCAACATTCCCTGCGTAGTTTCATGTTTGCTCATCATTGCATCCTTAATGAAAAGTTTTGGGAGTTATATTGCCGTTATTTTACAATAAAATACATATTTTCTTAGATTATGTGCGTAATTATTCCAAAATCAATACATTTATGTAACTGAATGTAACTAAAACTCTGAAAGGCTGTGTTCTGCGTGTATCAATCTGGTTGCATTATGAATAGTTTTATTGCCTTTGTTTAGAATCTAGCCTAACATACAAACCGCGTTTTTTTTGCAATAGTGGTAATGTAATGCCAGAATCTTTTAATAAACGCATATTTCTACAAGATTCCATCATGCCATAATCACATGCGATATGAAAAAAATATAGTGCATTTGCAAAATCTTTTTTATAGTTAGCATAGACTACGGCAAGATTAAAACAAGCTTGTGGATACTGCATAGAACACGCTCTAGTAAAAGATTGTAAAGCTGCATGTCCGCCCACATTAGATGATGTTCGCATAGACTGCAATACGCCCATATTATAGCAACCTATCACATCAGCATTATTACAAGCAGTGTTATATGCAATTTCTGCTTCATCTGTATTGCCACTCATTTGATAAAGTAATCCCAGTAGAGAACAACCCAGCTTTTCACTCGATTGACAAGACTTTTGTAGATAAGGTATTGCTTCTCTATCACTTCCATTTGCACTCAGCGTAGCACCTATGATATGACATATATGTATTTCACATTCATTCACGCTTGGCACACCTTGCTTAAGCAATAGCGAACATGAATCTTTTATCCCATTAGAGCATTGTTGCAATAAAGGCATAATATCTTGTTGCACCCTTTGTGTGTTGTTAGCTTTATATGGCATATATGGGTTTGCAAATGCAACAAATACATTGCAAAAAAATACCACCAAATACCGATACAGCACAGAATCTACCTTTATATGCTTAAACTTATTGCGATAGGCACTCATGGCAATAGCATTTACCATTCTTTTTTTTCATATCTACTTGTGTGATATATACGCCACATTTTACACATTGCATGAGATTTATTTCTTTATTTTTACTTGATTTTTTATTGTTCTGCTGCATGTTAAGTAGCACAAGAACAAGCACTGTAATGACAACAATAAGAAATAAATACAGCACAATCTCTCCCTTGAAATACTATTTTATCGCAGTATTATTTTTCATACATGCACGCGTTAGATCGCTAGTAGGCAATAATCTTCTTTTTGCTACATCGCAGACAAAATCTCTTACTTCATCACTTGATACAACCACATTTCGCCTTTTTTTAGGTTCATTTACACTATATAAAAATCCTACAAAATGCCCACCTGAATTAAAAAGTGGTAGTCCATGTATGGCACTATGTTTTTGGATATTCGCAATACTTGCAGATTTGTAAAATAAGGCATTATTCTCTGTTACAAATGGAAACAATACATTATCCTTACGGCTAAGCACTGTGTTTTTTAGCATTCCCTTATAAATTGGAGTGAAATGATGTAAATTAATTCTTTGATGATAAAAGCTTTCTTCGCGAGTGTTACAATAAATATCTGTGTAGTTTTCAGCTCTAAGTAGTGAAAGCTTAGAATCTGTTGCACGCAAACGAAGCATGGCAAAGCACATAAGCGATTTACTAGAATCATCTTGCATTTTTGCCATAACACTGCGTAAATACGCCCCATCTTCATTCATCAAATCAGCAGCAGCAAGGATATATCCATCTTTTAGTAAGATTCCATAACCCTGCTTTTGCACGCCATTGTCAAATAATGCAGTAAGCAATGCAATAGAGTATAAAAAGCTACCTTTTCTAGCCCCAAGTGTAGGCATAGCTCCACTTGCAAGGAAGCCGCCTTGATAGCCTTGTGTGCCTTGCTTATTCTGTGTAGCTTTATCTGAATTGCTACTTTTATTCCCACCTTTATTTTGACCGCCTGATTGTGGAATCTGTGTCGTGCCACCATCTATGCAGCCATACAAATCATTGCAATCTCCAAATCCATCAGCATAAAGCGGCGAAATAAGCACAAAGCAAAACATTACAAAACACAACATAAAGGATTTAAAATATGAAAACAGAAGCGACATATCTACTCCAAATTTACTTTTAGTCCTAAATTATAACATTAAATCTTGAAATTTACCGGCAAAGTTGCTAGAATCTCAACTTTTGAATCACTGAAATTTAAGGATTTTACAATGGGATTAAAAGAATATAAACTTTTGGCAGACGAGTTACAAACATTGCAATATGCTATCGTTGAAACAAATAAGGGTGTTATGTATATAAAGCTTTTTCCAGAACATGCACCACAAGCAGTAAGTAACTTTGCTGCACTTGCTAATAGCGGCTTTTATGATGATTTGAATTTTCATCGTGTAATAGCTGGTTTTATGGCTCAAGGTGGCTGTCCAAAGGGCGATGGCACAGGTGGTCCGGGCTATACTATAAAGTGTGAGCTTGAAAATAACCCAACAAAGCATAATCGTGGCACTTTATCTATGGCTCACGCTGGGCGAAATACGGGTGGTAGTCAGTTTTTTATCTGTTTTGCGCCACAACCGCATTTAGATGGCGAACACACCGCATTTGGTCGTATCCCAGTAAATGAAAAGGCAAGCTATGAAGTTTTAGATTCTCTAAAACAAGGAGATATTATTAAGAGTATCCGCGTAGTTGCTGAATTGCCAAAGGTTTAAACTCTCTTAAACCGCATAAAAAATTCTATCTATTTTTGCTTTTATAGAATCTTGCGAAATAGATACACTTCATTATTGACTTACAATAAGAATATCAACAAGATTCTCTATTCCGATATTCCTATCTACAAATGTAATACTCTCTTTGGGTAATGCGTCTATAGTCTCATTTGTCGCATAGAAGCAATGAAAAAGATTCTCAATTTGCCGAAATATCTCTAAATCATTTGTATCCATAACACGCAAAATAGGGATAATCCCAAGATTATATGCAAAGGCTATGAGTTTATTTATATGTGTTTGTATGCTATGTGTGAGAGAATGATTTCTTATAGAATCTTGTGTGTTTAGGGCTATTTCAGAAGCAATATCATCAATATTAGAATCTAGTAGCATAGGATTAGATTCCAAAGCATGTAAAATCTCACAATATATTTGTAAATGCTTGATATTGAGTATAATCATATCTGCCCCACTAATAGTAGATTCTAGAATCTGATATTCATCAATAAATACACTTTCATGGACAACAAAAGCAGGGGATAATCGCCTTATCATGCTTAAATAGTCCATACTATCCGCACTCTCATTATTTGCGAGTTTATCCAAATCGCTAAATATCACGCAAAGAATCTCTTTATCAAACTCTACGCTATGGTCTAAACTGCTTGTTTGTATGAGTTTAGATAGCTTTTCTGTGTTGGTATATAGGGCTTTTTTGGGTGTATTTGTCTTTAACTTTTCATAGAGATAAGTTTTGTCTGATAAACGCGGTAAAAAGCAAGTATATGCAAGTGAGCGACCAAGCATATCCTTTGGCATGATTTGTTTTTTATTTGATAAATACTGCATAATATACAGCATTTGCTGATAAGAAATCTCTTGTTTCATACTTTTCCCTTAAGGTTTTATACAAAAGTTTAGAATCTAGTTTTATGGTTTTTACATAATTTTAGAAGGTTTAAGATTCTAAAATACGGCTTCTATGTCACTTGCACTCACCCATTTGAATTGGATTCTAAAGATTTATAAAAATATTTAATGTGTTATTCTTTTGTTTTTTAAGGCTTTGCTAGATTCTAAAGCCCTTTTTTACGCCCCAGCCTTACCACCTATTCAAAGAGCGGATTCTAAAAAATCTTAGTTTTTGTTATTTAACTCTCTCTTTTGGGATAAATATAAGCGATACAGAATTAACACAATGGCGTGTGTTTTTCTCCGTAAAGCCCTCACCTCTAAAAACATGTCCTAAATGTGCGTTGCAATGATTGCATACAATCTCTGTTCGCACTCCGTCTCTATCTAGCACTTCTTTTACATTATTTTCAATACTAGAATCAAAGCTAGGCCAACCACAATGTCCGCTAAATTTTGAATCCGAAGTAAATAAAGGCATCTCACACATTTTGCATACATAGATTCCATCTTCAAAAAAGTCATTGTATTCCCCGCTAAATGGGGCTTCTGTGCCTTTCTCTAAAAGCACATATCTCTCAAACTCACTTAATGTTTTCATATTTAGCCCTTTATTTTGGGGTATTAACCTTTGAATCATCAATGGTAAAATCAATAAATTCTGATTTAAATCCATGATTTGCGATACTATTATAATGCTGTGCTGCGGCGTTGTAATTCTCTGCTTCTTGATACATCACACCTAAGGCATAGCGACTTTCATAATTCACACTAGAATCCATTTTTGATAACTGCAATAAAAGACTTGCGGCATTCTTGTGTCCAGCCCCAATAGCTGCCACAGCACCCAAATAACGCGTATAGCTATCATCTTCTTTCAAGCCATTAATTAATCTGTCATAAATTGCATAGCTCTCTTCAAAGTTTTGCTGATAGATATTTAAAAGCCCTAAGGCTTGTAGTAAGCCATTTGGATTTTTTGTCTGTGTGCTTAGCTTGTAGTTTAATAGCTTTTTTTCTCGCTCAAGATTCCCAGTTATAAAGCCCACATAGATATATAGCTCTCGTGCTAGATTTGGTCCATAGAAAACATTGTCTAGATTCATATTATCTTCTCTAAAGAGATACTGCATATTAAGCGATGAATTCTTCACATTTGTGCCATAGTTTCTTGCTAAATCAAGCAGGATATTTGACACAATGTCATTTGATTGATAGTATTTTAGCCGCTCAAAACCAGCGACAATATTTTTCGTATCTCTCATGTGTATAGCACTGATTGACTGAAAGGCTAGTGCCATTGCCCTTTTTTCATTCGCTTCAGGGATATATACGCCCATATCAGTTGGGTTATTTACCCATTCTTTGATTTTACTAAATAATACGAGTTGCTCTCTTGGCATTTTGCTATCTGCTATGCTTTGCCCTAGATTCACATTCAAAGTGCTTATATCTTTATAGACGAGTTTGCCCGTAACCATAGCAAAAGCACCTGCTTGCACATCTGTCATATCAATGTGATAAGCACGCAAAAAGTGCTTATAAGCATTTGCAAAATCGCCAACTTGTGCGTAAATTAGCCCCGCATTATAATGTAATACAGCATGATTTGGATTCTCATCGACATCATGCTTAATCATTGCTAAAGCCCCGCGTAAGTCATTCTCATTAATCTTACGCAAGGATTGGGCTATGCTTGTATTAATGTTTGAGATAGTAGCACCTTTTATTAATATCGCATGGCTTTCTTCGAGATTCCCTAAATTGATTTTAGAATCTAGCACACCATCTGAAATAATGCTTAATGCTTCATTCACATTAAACACACGATAAGGGGCATAATAGAATAGAATCTTACTTGTCAAAAGGTTTGAATGCTCAAAAGTCCTATTCCAAAACTCTTCTTGGGCTAACTGCACATTGAAAACATTTGGAGCAACTCTAGCTTGTATAGGATAGGGGTTTATAATATCATTTTCTTTTTTCTCGCCACCAAACTCATCAATGATTCTTGCTGCTTCGATAAAATCGCCTAATTTTAGATTAATAAGCTGCATAGTCATTTTTGCATGCCAATCATTTGGATATTGTATGAGATAGTTATGCACATGAGCCCTTGCTGCATTGAGACTGCCCTGCCTTGCTAATAGCTGACCTAGTGCGAGTTCATCTTGCTTTTCTGCGACAGCCTTTAAGTTATTATAGGCTTGCACATTGTCATTAAAAAGGGTATAAAGCTTTGCTGCAAGTCTTTTGCTATCTTTGTCAAAATGCGTATTTGTATCGTGATTAAGCGGTGATAGTGCCTCAAAATACTGCCCTTGATAGTATTGATTGAGAGCATAGGAATAGGCGTATGGCGGGAGATTGCTTATTTGATTTGCATAGGTATTTGCGATATTGATATAGTATTGATACTTATCCATATCCCCTAGTCTAAAGGCACTCACAGCCGCATTAATCGCACTTAATGCTACATCTTCACCTACTGAAATAGCCTTATCATAGTATTCTATACTTTTTTGATAGTCTTTTGATTTTGCATTAATCACTCCTAAGTTATAGTTTGCAATAGCCTTTGCATAAGTAGCAATTTGATTAAAAAGCATGAGAGCTTCTTGCTTATCGCCTGTTTTATAGAGCATATCTGCTTTTTGAATCATATTTTCAAGATTCTTATTATCTACAACTGGGGGCTTTGTGGTAACCTCTGGAATGCTTGGTAACACAACGCCGCCTTGACTTTCAGCATTACTTCCTTCTTGCATATTAGCCCCACCACTGCTACTACCTTGATTATTCGCACCACCTTGTTGTGTGCTTTGAGTAGCACTCTGCTCTGTTTCAGAATCTTGCTTTGGTTTAAAAGCACTTACAAGTAGCATAACAAGCAATAGCACAAAAAGCAGTAACAGCACTACAAGCAAAATGCGTCTAGTTTTTACACCAAGCTTTTCATCAATGTTGCGTATAAGCGGAATATCTTTAGCATTATCTCTAGCAAAGTTTTCTAATGGCGTAAAAAATGCCATAATGCCACTTGGCTTTTTTTTCTTTTCTTCAGGTTTAGATTCTGTATTTTCATCAGTGTTATTAGAATCTTTTATATCATCTTGTGTTGCTATATCTTCTGCTGCTATATCTTCTTGTTTTTTTTGCTCTTCTGCCATTCCCTAATCCCCAAATAAACTATAGAATCTAAAGATACTTTTCTAAGACTTTAGGTATTTGAATGCTGCCATCAGCTTGTTGAAAATTCTCCATAATAGCAACAAGAGTCCTGCCTACTGCTAAGCTTGAGCCATTTAGCGTATGTGCGAGTGTATTTTTACCTGCCCTCTTGTATCGTATCTTAGCCCTACGCGCTTGAAAATCCGCACAATTTGACACAGAGCTAATCTCACGATAGCAATTCTGTCCGGGTAGCCATACTTCTAAATCAATAGTATTTGCCGCAGAAAAGCCTATATCGCCACTGCAAAGCTGCACTAGCCTATGTGGTAACTCCAAAGATTCTAAAAGCTTTGATACATTATCTACCATTCTTTGCTGCATAGATTCACTTTGTTCTGGTGTGGTGATTGCCACAAGCTCGACTTTATCAAACTGATGCTGCCTTATAATGCCACGCGTATCTCTTCCTGCACTGCCTGCCTCTTTTCTAAAGCAAGGTGTATATGCTGTCATCATAATGGGTAGCTCGTTTTCAGCTAGAATCATATCTTGATAAAGGTTAGTGAGAGAAATCTCTGAAGTAGAAATAAGATAGAGATTATGCCCTTTATTAGAATCTTCGCTTTCATTTATATCATCATTCATAGATTCTATATGAAACATATCATCAGCAAATTTTGGCAGCTGCCCCGTCCCAAACATAGCCCTTTCATTTACAATGACTGGCACACTGCATACTTCAAAGCCACTTTTATAGTTAAAATCAAGCATATAAGATATTAAAGCATGATTTAGTCTCGCAGCCTCTCCACGCAAAACAGAAAAACGACTTTTAGCAAGTTTTACCCCCGCTTCAAAGTCAATCCACTTATTTTTCTCCGCAAGCTCCCAATGCTCTTTTGGTGTGAAGCTAAACTTCTCTGGTTCTAAAACATGTTTAATCACAACATTATCGTTTTCATCTGTGCCTATGGGCGTATTCTTATCTAAAAGGTTTGGAATCTTAAGTAAAATCTCTTGCAATGCTACTTCTGCTTGAGCTACCTTTGCAACCTCTGCTTGCACTTTTCTTTTTAGCGTATCAAGGTTTTCTTTATGGCTTTGCAAAAGATTAGAATCTGCTTTTTTTTGCATGAGTTCGCCATATTCTTTTGAGAGTTTATTTTGTTCTGCCTGCATAGATTCTGCTATGTTTTTTTGTTGCTTTAACTTATTTGCATTCTCTTTCAATACATCAAGCATGACTTTTTCTACATTCCTATTGGCAAGATTCTGTGCTACATAGTCAAAATCTTGTAATAAAAGTTTAACATCAATCATTGAGAAATACCTTTTAGCAACTATGAATATTTATGTATAAAAGAAGCAATTATAACAAAATAATGATATAAAATGTATTGATAAAAGATTTTTTTTGTTAAAATAACAGCAATAAAATAAAAGTTTAGGAGCTTTGTTTTGATAAGCAATATTGATAAAACGACTTCACTCCATTTAAATAATGAAGCACAATTTCTCTGTTTTACCCTAGAAGATACTGAAAATGAGCAAGACATTCAGCTTTATGCGATGAATGTTTTTAAGATACGCGAGATAATCTATTATGATGGGGAGCTAACAGAGACAGCGGGGGAAAATGAGGGCATAGTGCTTGGATTCCTAACTGTTAGAGGGGAGAGCATACCGCTTGTTGATATGCGTAGATGGCTTTACTTTAACGCACAAGACCCAAAGCGAGATTTAAAAGAATACTCTATCCAAAGTCAAAAAAATCTTGTGATTCTATGTAATTTTTCACAATGCACAGTTGGACTTAGAATCTTAAGTGTAAAACGCATTATCCAGCGAAGCTGGGATTCTGTAATTGTAGGTAGTGAATACGGCTTTGATGGGAATAATAAGATTACTGCTACTACAAAATTTGATGATGGTGCGGTAGTGCAAATCATGGATGTTGAACGCATGGTAGTAGATGCTTTCCCATCAGTAGAAATGTCGCATGAATTGCAACTTGAAGGATTGAGGGCTATTGAGAGTGATAAAGTTGTATTGTTAGCAGAAGATTCTAAACCTGCACAAAAATCACTTCAAATCATTATGGAGAAACTACAACTTCGCTATTTTACCTTTCCAAATGGCAAAGCATTGCTTGAGTATCTCTACACACCGGGTGTTGCTAAAACCGTTGGGGCAGTCATCACTGACCTTGAAATGCCACTCATTTCAGGCTTTGAAGTCTTAAAGCATATACGAGAACATGAAGATACAAAGACTATGCCTGTAATTGTTAATTCATCAATGAGTAATGATTCTAATATTGAAAAAGCACAAAGCCTAAAAGCAAACGCCTTTATTACAAAATCAAATCCTGCAGAGATAGAAGACGCCCTGCGTGAAGCCCTTGAAATGCAGATTGGACTATAATTTGAGATAGAAGCATTATGCGTCAAATCTAGATTCTAAAAATCTATTTGTCATTTTTAGCAAAGCAAAATTTCTCAAAGTTAGTGTTTGTAAAATGTTGCACTTTTTAAGGTTTAAAATGACAATCATAATAGAATCAGAAAGGTTTCAAGTAATGCTTAAAAAGCTTTGCATTCATATATTTATATTTTTGTGAGTGTTTTAGATCGCTTAGAGTATAAATTTATAGAATCTAGCTTTGCATTATTGTATAATATTACGCAAGATTCTGTTACATAAGGATATGGTAGTGAAAAAAGTTTTTTTAGGAAGTCTTATTGTTGGTTGTTTATGTGTAAGTGCGTTTGCCGATGACGAGACAGAAAAAAAAGCAGTCAAAACGCAATCTTTAACAACTAGTGCGAGTTTTGATCCAGAGGCAGCACAACAGCTAGCAAAACAATGTGATGCAATCTTTGAGGCAAGAAAGCAAGAGCTTGCAACAAGTCTATTGCAGCTACAACAGCAACAAAGCACTTTGCAGATTCTAACCACAGAAAACACAAAGCTATTGAAAGAAAAAGAAGAGCAGATGAAGCTAAAAGAGAGTGCGTTAAAAAAAATGTATGCTGATATGCGAGACGAAGAAGCAAAAAAATCAGCAGAAAGTGAAGCAAAACTCAATGAAGCAAAGAAGCTATTAGCACAGAATGAAGAGATTCTAAAGCAAATCACAGGCACAAAGGACACAAAACTAGCTGAAAGCTATGCGAAAATGAAAGATAGCAAAGCCGCACCGATTTTAGCAGCTATGCCAGAAGATGATGCGGTTATGATTCTATTGAGCCTAAAACCAAATCAAATGGGAAGTATTCTAGCACAAATGCAACCAGATAAAGCCGCAGAGCTTACAAAACTTATAAAATATTTCCCTAGTAAAAAGCCAGTCCCACCAAATGCACCACCACCAGCCACACCAGATGGAATCAATGTAGAAGATAATATGCCGCAAAACGCTAGAGAGGCAAACACAAATCAACAAAATAATGCAGTGCCACAAAGCTTTGATGGCAATATGAGGGTGTATTAGAATTCATTTATTACAGATACAACCCTTTCTGCTTGTTCCTTGCTCATAACCGGGCTAATCGGTAAAGACAACACTTCCCTATGAATCTTTTCAGTAATGGGTAAAGAGAGATGATTATATTCCTTATAGGCAACTTGTTTGTGCGGTGGGATAGGATAGTGGATAATTGTTTCAATCCCATTATCCTTTAAATACGCTTGGAATCTTTCCCGCTCTTCGCAACGCACGACAAATAAATGCCACGCGTGTCCTTCTTCACTCACACATTCAGGCAAAATAATCTTTGTATTTGTGATATTTTCGCGATAAAATTTTGCAATCTTGCGACGAGATTCATTATCAGAATCCAAGTGCTTGAGCTTTATCTCTAAAATTGCTGCTTGAAGCTCATCAAGGCGAGAGTTTAGCCCCTTGTAGAGATTAACATACTTTTTATGTGAGCCATAATTCCCCAATGCCCTAACTTTTTCCGCTACTTCTTTATGCTTTGTGGTTACCGCTCCGCCATCGCCTAATGCCCCTAGATTCTTCCCCGGGAAAAATGAGAATCCAGCCACATCGCCAAGTGTGCCAACCCTTTTGCCTTGATATATTGCCCCGTGTGCCTGTGCGCAATCCTCTATAATAGCAAGTTTGTGCTTTTGTGCCAGCTCCCATACCTTTTGCATCTCCACGACCTGCCCATACAAATGTACGACTAAAATCGCCTTTGTGTTGGGTGTTATGGCAGATTCTATTTTCTCCACATCAATGTTATAAGTCTGCAAACTTGGCTCAACAAAGATAGGCTTACACCCATTATCAGAGATAGCCAAAATTGAGGCGATATAGGTATTTGCCGGGACGATTATCTCATCACTTTCCCCCAAACCTAACGCCTTTATGCTTAAACGCAAGGCATCTAGCCCATTACCACAGCCTATGCAATGCTCTATCCCGCAATATTCAGCAAATGCCTTTTCAAAAGCCCTGTTTTTTTCTCCTAAAATATACCAGCCAGATTCTAGCACCTTTTTCATCGCTAATTCTAGCTCGTCTTTAAAACGCGAATTAATTGTCTTTACATCAAGAAATGGGATCATTGTATAACTCCTTTACGCAATAGTTTGCTTCTCAAGCGATTGTAGAGATAGACAAAAAGTCTGTATCGCAATGTGAGATTTTGACAATGGGGGGGGGGGGGGGATTACATTATTACACGGCTGTGTAATTTGTAGTNNATTTTTTTTTAAAAAAAAAAATGGGATATTTTTAAACCCCTTTACCAAATATTTTTTTTTTAAAGCGATTGAAGGGATAGAAAAAATGTTGTATCGAAATGTGGGGTTTGTGAGAAGGGGGGGGGGGGGGTGATTACATTATTACACGGCTGTGTAATTTGTAGTTTTGCACCCCAATTTACAAGCATTACATTTTCCATTTCAAAAAATACATTTCGAACGCGTGGGGCAATAAGCAGTGGATTATGTGGTGACAGAATCTTAGCATACGCTCCCAAGCTCCCGTGAGATGCGACAATCACCTTGCAACGACTAAGCAGGTATAAATCCAAATAGCCTTGTTCTGGTGTATTAATATCACATATTTTAAATTGCTTATCCTTTAAAAGTGGTGCAATATGCTCTCTAACCCACGCTACATCATCACTAAAGAGATAAAACACGCTTTTTGAATTCACTTGTGCGACAAGCTGAATAACTCTCTCAAAGTAAGTAAGACTAGTAGGCTCTCCATACACAATATGATTCTGCGATAAATCACCTCTTCTAATGTGAATGCCACAGGATTGCGTATTTAGAATCTCTTGTAAAAGTATGTAAAATGGTGCGTCTTTTTGCTCTATTTCTTTGGGGTTAAAGTATGTTGCAAAGCGTCTTGCAAAATATATGTCATAATGTCTGCCTAAATAACCGCCGACATATAATGGAGGCTTGTGGGTAATGACTTTCTCATCATCGATAAAATATAATTTATTGTAGCGTTTTATCTCATCTTCAGTTGCGATTTTCATCTCTAGTTGTGGAAATGCTTTTGGCATATCAAAGGTTAAATCATAGATTCTATCATAGCCATTTGTTGTATTATAAAAACCTTTGCCAGAAGTCTCAAACCAGCTTAAATCATATTTGACTTGATAGCCTTTTTCCTCAAAGGCTTTGCCTAGTGCGACAAAACCTATTTGACTTGCTATGCCGCCATCTACTCTAATAATTGTGAGATTATCTTTCATTGCATTTCCTTTACCAAATAAGCCATACAATCACGCCACATAACGCAATATTTACCCCAAGAAAAATATTAAATAGTTTTTTATATTTGCGATATTTTTTTGCTATTTTATCTTCCGTGTGGTAAAGCATACCTAAATATGCCTTAAAATCAAAGTCATACATATCTTTCAAGCGTTTTGCACTCTCTTTTGTGTTATAAGATTCCATAACTTTATGGTAACCCCACATTTGCCTTGTTTCAATAGGCGACAACAAAGCCATTCTGCCCAAAAAATACTCTATCATATCTTCTTGCGGAGTAATACCGAGTTTAGCTATTTCTTTTGCAAAGATTTTTTGAAGCAAATCTATATCTTTCATTGCTAAAAAAGTATCCATTAGCCGCTCAATCTCCATCTTTCCACGCTTTATAGCAACATCAGTCCCAGCACTCACATTGTTTGTCCTTGGATCAAAACGATACATTACTAAAATATCATCAAGGATCTTTATCTCCCCATTTAAAAGTATCTTAATGTGCATTTGCGTATCCTGCTGATTACACATCGCAATATCTAAAGGATACAAAATCTCCTTAAAATCAGTTGTTTTCATTGCCATTCCGGGCGAAGTAAGATAATTCCCTCGCATAAAGAGATCATAGAGATGTTCTGCTCTTGTTTTATTTTCAGATTCTCCAAATCTTTCTTTATCTTTCACCCCATTTTCATCAACTTTAATAAGACTTGGATATATCGCTTTTACGCTTGGATTCTCGCTAAATGCCTTATAAATCACTTCTAGTGCATTAGGTGTAAGCATATCATCGCTCGCACAAAATACAAGATATTCGCCACTAGCATTTTCAAATGCTGTGTTTAATCCTGCGTTTATGCCTTGATTATATGGGTGCTGTATAAGCTTTATTCTAGAATCTTTAAACTTTAGAATCTCATTTACATTATTATCACTAGAGCAATCATCTACAATAATAAGCTCAAAATCTTCTAAGGTTTGTTTCAAAACAGATTCTATAAAAAATCCCACAAACCTTTCGTGATTGAAACTTGGGGTGAGAATGGAAATTTTAGGATTCAAATTTTTCCTTTAATTTTTTAGTAAAACTCGTATCATACCATAAACAACGCAAAATGGATTAATAAGCATAGTATTAAACATCGGTGCAAATTCATATTAAATAAAATTTAGCTCAATATAACGAAAGATTTCATTAATCTAAAATTTTAAGCGATAAATACAACCAACAAATATTAAAACAACGCATTCACCTTGTTTATGAAATCAATAGGATCAACCTGCACTCCATTTACAAGCATACCAAAATGCAAATGCGCTCCACTCACTCTGCCTGTATTACCACTTAAAGCTACCACTTGCCCCTTTTGCACCCTCTCACCAAGCTTCACCTTAATATCACTGCAATGATAATACATGCTAAAAACCCCCTCACCATGATCGATGACGACTGACTTACCCGCTAAAAAACGATCCTTTGCGATCACTACAACGCCATCATTACTAGCCTGTATCGGTGTGCCAATTGCCGCACGAAAATCTGTGCCACCATGAAAGCTTTTAATTTCATTATTAAACACTCTCGCGGAGCCAAAAGGACTTGTAATCACGCTGTTTAAAGGCAACATAAAAGGCTTACTCCAGTAACGCTTCTTCGTATATGTGCGATAGATCGCATTTGCTTCAGCAAATTCCTTTGCAATGCGATCACTCGCAGCTTTATTTGGCTTTGTCTTTGTTGTGTCTGTGATTGTGATTTTTTCTCTCTTATATGCACCTTGCACGATTTTAATGGAAAAGTCATTATTTAATCTTAGATTCTCTAAAGCTGAGCGATAGTTAATCGCTACAAATGCAATCTTTTTATTAGAATCTTTTGGGTGCAAAACCCATGGAAAAACCTTATTATTTATGCGTATTTCTTGCGGATTTTTCTCACTACTCACTGCAATAAAAGTTGCACCATTAGCAATCTCTATTGTATGAGACTTATTTTGTTTTGCTTTTTTCGTTGGCGTATTTTCTGCGAGCTTTATTTCCTTAGATTCTGTGTTTGTTTGTAATAGACTGGTTTCAAACATACTCTTATATTCTTGTGGTAGATCCTCTTGCTGTATATCCTTTGGCGGATTTATAGAATCTTGTGTTATAGGGCTTCTATCAATCGGGGCTCTAAAACCCTTTTCATCTTTGGGGTTAAACCCTTTTTGTTGGATATCAAAAAGTCGTAAATCAGAATCTACTTCGCCATCACTAAAATCATTTTGGATAGCCCTCTTTTGAGACTTGTTTGAATCTGGCAAAAAAAGTATAGAATCTGCATACGACACACCAACACAAAACACGACACCACAAGAAAAAGTAAAAACACATTTTGACAAATTCATAAACCACTCTCTAAAAATCTAAGATGAAGCAAACGATTATAGCATTTATATTTTAAAAACTCTAAACCATTATAATGTTGTCTGCTGGAATAATATTATGTTATTTTAAATTCTATTAAGCTAGTATATTTGATATTTTTTTGCTATAATCTTAAGCATATCTGTATGTATTTTAGAGAAGAACTTAATATTATTTAATGTAAAAGTCTTTATAGAATTGCTTAAAAAATACGCTAATGCACTTTATGTAATGGTTAAATGTTTTTGCATATAGAGGTGTTGATACAAAAAAAACAGGTTATATTAAGGTTTATTAAACGAGGTGTCCTATCGATTTATATCTTGTTATACTTTGCGTTTTGGCAATGGCGGTTATTTCAGGTATTGTGCTAAGTTGGCTTAAGATTCCAACCATTATTGGCTACATTCTTACAGGTGTGCTAACGACTTATATCTTTGGCTTTCATCTTGAAGATTCTGGTGAGTTGAATGATATAGCTGAATTTGGGGTTGTGTTTTTGATGTTTATGATAGGGCTTGATTTTAGTTTTAAAAGCCTTACTTCGATGAAGCAAGAAGTGCTAGTCTTTGGCGGCTTACAGATTGGAATCTCGATTGCCTTTTTCTATGTTGTATGTTTTTATTTTTTGGGTTTTAACTTTTCTACCTCTATCATTATTTCAAGTGCAGTAAGTCTTAGCTCAACGGCAATTGTGCTGAAGTTTTTAAATGAAAGCGCTCAAACAAAAACGCCTTATGGCATGGCTTCAGTTGGAATCTTGATATTCCAAGATATTGCAGTTATCCCAATTTTACTTATGATTAAGCTTTTAAGCGATAAAGATTCTCATCTTTCTGCCCTGCTTTTAACGACACTTATTTCTGCGATTATCGTGCTTATAGTGCTATTTTTGCCCGGACGCATTATGGCAAAACTATTCCTTCGCTTTTCAGCAAATATGAAAACAGATGAAATCTTTGTGGGTGCAGTCTTTCTAATCGTTTTAGGTGCGGCATACATAAGTAAATCTTTTGGTTTTTCTCTAGCACTTGGAGCATTTTTGGCAGGTATGATTATCTCAAACACGCCGTATAAATATCAAGTGTCATCAGTCCTTACACACTTTAGAGATATACTTTTAGGTGTGTTTTTTATCACCGTGGGTATGCAGGTAGATATTATCTTCTTGCTTGAATATTTTGTTGTTATCCTTATTTTAATGGCACTTATGATGGGTGCAAAAGCCTTACTCATGTATTTATTCTTATTCTTATTTAGGGGGCAGAGGATAGGATTAAGGATTGCATTATCTCTAGCACAAATCGGAGAGTTTTCATTTGCTATTTTCCTTTTAGCAAGTCAGCATAAGATATTAGATCTACACCTTGATGGCGGGGTTTTGAAGGTGCTATTTGGGGAAGAGTTTTTTGCAAGTATTACCCCAGATAAAATCTATCAGTTTTTGACACTTATGGTGATTTTTTCAATGATTGCTACACCTTTTATCTTAGATAGACTAGATAAGGTTACGAACTTTTTCTTGCGTTATCTTACACCTGTAAGCAGTTTTTTTGCACACAGAAAAGCGGAATTCTATGATGATACAAAGGCAGATCATACAAACCACGCGACAGACCTTGAAAAACATGTTGTGGTGTGTGGTTATGGTGAGCTTGGCAAAAAAATTTTAGAGTATTTTAAGGGTTGTGATGTGCAATACATTGCTGTGGATAAAAACTATAACAAGGTAGAAGAGGCAATAAAGAAAGGTGAGCCTGTAATTTATGGCGATATTACAAGTAGGCAGATTCTAGAGCAGCTTGGTATTACTAAGTGTTCTGCGGTAATCATCGCCATAGATTCTATCGATAGTGCGCAAAGAGCCCATCAAGACATTCGTGCCTTATCGCCTTATTGCAAGATTATCCTTAAGACAAAAAGTTCTAAATTTGCTTCATCACTTCAATCTCAAGGTGTGTATGCAGTCGTGCATGAGCGTAGAGAAGTAGCAAAGATTCTAAGCGATCTAGCCCTGCAAGCAGTAGATGAGAATAAGCAGCAAGCAGATAAATAGGATTTTGGGTTCTAGTCTTATTTTCCCAAGATTATTAAATTTTGAAAATAGGAGTTTTGCAATTCATTTTAGATAATTCCGCATGAAACTCCTTTTGATCCACTTATATTTTGCCTTGATTCTGCATTCCTTACTTTTATAGGAATATTTGCACTTTTTTTACGCTTTGTTGTATCTTACTTTTATAATAAAATATGTTGCAATAAGAAATACTTATGCGAAAAACTCAAAAAAACTAGAGAGTAAGTCTAAATATATTGTTTGCAGACACGCGAAAATTAAGAAAAGCAAGAAACGAGATATTAAGTCCATTCACCCCCCCCCCCCCTCAAAAAAACCAACGCGACAATATATTAACACGCAAAAGCCTTAGTTTCTAGGGTCAATGAGAGTGAAGTTGATTATTTTATTAAATTGTTTAGAATAAGGACAATAAACAACAACATAAACATATATAAGTCGTCGCAGTTACAAAAAAAATATTAAGCATTGTTTGTTTAAAAATAAACTCAAGTATTTAACACTTAAAATGATCAATATATCTGTCATATCTCAAGCAATCAATTCCAGTTTAGTCTACATATAACCCCAAATATTTGTTATAATACTTCAATTAAAACCACCACGAAAAACGCTTTAATAAAACAAAAGAGAGATAAGCAATGGATAATATCATCTTGATAGGCTTTATGGGTAGCGGTAAAAGCACCATAGCAAAGCTACTTGCAACAGCCCTAAATATGCCCTTTATAGATAGTGATACATATATAGCGAAGAAAGAAAAAAGCAGTATTAAAGATATTTTCACATATAAGGGCGAGGCATATTTCCGCCATTTAGAATCTCTTTTTATAGAATCTTTTTCCACACAAAAAGGGTATATTATCGCAACAGGTGGTGGTATGCCAATCTTTAATAATATAAGAGGGCTTGGTGTATGTTTCTATTTGCAAAGCGATTTTGATACAATCGCACAACGCATTTTAAAAGAAAAAGAAGCCACAAAAGAAAACACACGACCTCTATTTGATGACATATCTACAGCCAAAGATCTCTATAATGAACGCATTAAAATATATGAAAACTCATGTGATTACATTATAGATTCTAGACAAGATACACAAGCAATAGTTGATAGAATCATATCTCTACTACACACAAAACCTATACACCCACAATAGAAAGGCATCATGCTCACACTAAATACAAACAACTCTTATCATTTTCTACTCGTTCATTGCAATGAGTATAAAAATGGTGCAAGTCTTATACTCTCCTTGCATTGCATAAATGCCCTTGCAAATGAGTTTCCAAATGCAAAAATTAGCTTTCTTTTGCACTCAAGTATGCAGGACTTTTTTCAAAACAATCCACATATACACAAGATTTTTTGTATTGACACAGACCCAAATCTAGCAAAATCCTTAAAAAATGCAAAGATTAATATTTCACTCTCACTTGTAGCTGATAAAAAAAGCACAATAGCATTATTTCGTGCTGGGATTAAAGCTAGAATCGGCGTATTTTCACATTTTTATTCACTTCTTTTTAACTATAAGATTAAGCAAAAACGCACATTAAATAACAAACATGAGGCTGAATATAACTTTGATTTACTGCGATTTCTGCAATGCAAACAATTCATGTATCCAAAACTATATCTAAAACTAAGCGATATAGCCACCGCTCAAGAGATTATCGCACAGAAGTTTGACACAGATCTAGACACTAGCTATATTGCAATCTGTCCAAGTTATGGATTGCAAGAGCTAGGCTGGAAGAGTAGGCATTTCTTCACCATTGCAAATGCCCTTGCTAAGTTTCATAATGTATTGATACTAGCCCCAATTGATGAAATGCAGGGTTATCAAGCTATGCTTTCACAATTCCCAAATCTCTCACAAAAAAATCTTTTTTCTAGCACAGCACAAGATAGCACGACAAAAACAAATACTATCACACAAATCCTAGCCCTAATCCACCTAAGTAGCCTTTTTATCGCTAATAATAACACGCTTTTACACGCTGCTGCCGCACTTGATACTAGCACCTTTTCAATATTCCCGTATAAAAATACGATAAATCCGCACCGATATGCCCCCATCAGTCAAAACAAAAAGCATGTGATTTGCACACCTTTTGGTCTGTTTAACCCAAAAGATTCTCATGAGTATAGCGACTATGGATTGAATATGGATAGCATTACACCTGATATTGTATTAGCCATATTGCAGGCAAAATTCTTCTTAGATGAGCGGATTTTATTGCAGAATCTAAACGCACCAATATCACAAGCAGACACAGAATCTAATACAGACATTATACAAGATTCTAACAATCTACAAAACTCAAAAATTACACAAGATTCTATAAATACAAGAGATTCTAAATATGCGAGTAATTCTGCTAACTTACAAGATTCTAAAAATTTGCAAGATTCTAAAACCACACAACCAAACCAAAGATTAGATATTACAGAATCTAGCCTTACATACACAAGACAAGCAAGTATTATTGATGAGAGAGGGTAATACCTATTAAATTAAAGTAGAGTGCAAGAACTAGAATCTACACCCCACATACCAAAGCTTTAAAGCGTTCGCCCATAGCATTTGGTGCGATTAAGCCTTGCAAACTTGCTTTTTGTTTGCTTAGCTGGATTGTGCTAAAATGCGTAGAAAAACTTTCAAAAATATCCAAAATCTCACAAGATTCAATCAAAAATTTTGACTGCGTAACATTACATAAAACTTTAGCATTATTATTTTCCAATATCTTTTTTAACAGGCTAAAATCTATGTCATAAGTAATATCGCTTTTGCCTATAAAATGAGTTAATCTATCATTTTGCAATTCTTCATAGAGATTATAAACCTTGTGCTGCATATACATTCGTATATTCATTTCACGCGGTAAAAAATCGCCATAATCAAATGTGAGAAATATCCATTTACATGGCAAATTGCAGAGATTTTGTATAAAAGATTCCCAAATGAATGGGATTTCAGCACTTTTTATATCATACTTTTCTATAAATTCACTTATCTCACTGCTTGGCTTATCCCATGTAAAATTATTATTATGAAAATATAGCATGTTATTATTATGAAAAATATCGCAAGGCATGCTATCAAACAATTCATTAGATATGAAAAATACATTGTTTGGTTGCGTATCTTTTAGCATTTGCAAGTTATTATAAATATGTAGTTGCTTAGCAAATCTTGCAGTAATCCTTGCTTGAAAGGTCGCCTTCTGTTGTGTATGTAAGCAAACTAGTGGCTCTATCACGCAAAAGCTACTTTGTATGAAAACTACATCGCTAAATGCCTTTAAAAACTCTGCAATATCAGCGATTAAATCGCCATTATTACTCCCTATTTCCACAATGTGAAGTGGTAGAGTAAGCCTTTTTTCATCAAGCATTCTCAAAATATAGCGGCTAATCGCCCCGCCAAAAAACTTTGACACACTCACAGAAGTGTAAAAATCCCCCGCTTTTCCCACATGATTTTGCGTGTAATAGCCTGTATTTGGATTATAGAGCCACTCACGCATAATCTCGCTAAATGCTAACTTATTAGAAGTCATCATAAGCCCTTAATGAAACACGCGAAAAAATGCGAGATTTGGACTTGCTAGGGCTAACATTTCTCTATCCCCCCTAGTATCGCCATAGACATAGATCCTTTCATATTGTGTAAGGTCGTAGCTCTCTTTAATGCGTCTCTCTTTCTCTGGTCCATAGCAGTTTGGCTGGGCGAAATTGCCTGTAATCTTACCATCTTTTACCTCCATTGTAGTGGCAAGTAGATGAATATCAAAAGTTTTACATAAAGGACGCAGATACTCTTCAAAGCTAGCGGACACAAGCACTACAACATGATTATTTTCCTTATGCCATTGCATTTTTTGTAAGGCAGAATCTTTACAAAAAGATTCTAAATCGCTCACAAAGTCAGTGCAATGTTTATCTAATTTATCTTTTTCCATGCCCTTAAAACAAGACTTTAGCACTCTCTCCTTTGCCCTGCTATTATCTATCAAGCCAAGCTTATAGCCTATCAAAGTAGGCAAATTTTCTAACATTTTTATATAGAATCTTTTTCCTAATACAAAACGCAAAAATAGTTGAAAAGAATCCCCACGCGTTATAGTGCCATCAAAATCAAAAAATGCTATATCCAAAAGTAATCCCTTTATTGTGAAATTAAATATAAAGATAAGAAATATTACAAAACAAGTAGTATAGCAAAATTGTTTTTAGAATTATGGGTGAAAGGCATTTTAGATTCTAAGCTATGTTTAAAAAAACTATAAGAAATTATGCAATCCATTTGCCTTTTTCATCCATGCTATGAGTTTATCCCATTCTTCTTTTGCGACATACTCTTTTGCTTCAGTAAAATGCTTTTCAAAATCTGTGAGCGAATGCAATAGATGATCTTTATTATGTTTAAAAATATCTTTCCAAGTGATAGGAGAGCTATTTGCAAGACGCGACATGCTGCGGAATCCACCGCCAATTAAAGCAAGAATATTTTCTGGTTTTTCTTGTGCTAATACCGTGTTTGCAAGGGCAAAGCTTAAGATATGCGGCAAATGTGAGATATAGGCGATATGTTCATCATGACTTGCAGAATCCATTTTAATGATTTGCATACCAAGATTTACAAAAATCTCTTTTGCAAAGGCGATTTGAAACGCACCGCTTTTGTCTATATCTGTGAGAATTAGAATCTTATTTTTAAACAAGTCTTTTTGTGCTGCCTTTGGACCGCTATGCTCTGTGCCACTCATAGGGTGTGCGCCGACATAATTTTTACGCATTTTAGATTCTATAAGCTCATGTATAGCGTGTTTTGTGCTGCCTAAATCAATGATAGTTTGCGTTGGGGTGAGATCGCTAAAAGCATTTACAATTGGTGCTACAAAATCAAGCGGCACAGCGATAAATATCACATCGCATTGAGAGATTTCCTCCATACTCGCACACTCATCAACAAGCCCTAGAGACAATGCCTGCTGTTCGTGCAATGCCGCCTTATCATATCCCAAAATGCGTTTAAACATTTTTGTTTCTCTTAAAGCTAATCCTAAAGACCCACCTATAAGCCCTAAACCGATAATGCCTGCTTGCATACTTTTCCTTATCTAAAATCTCAAAACAGAAAGGATATTTTGCCATAATTTCTAGGAAATATGCTTATTTTGATAGCAGTGCTTTACAAAAAAAAAAAAACGATGTTATAATTTCTGGTTCTTTTTAAGGAAAATATTAAAATTTGGAGGAATGTATGTTAAAACATAAAAGGGTAGTGGGCGTTATTTGTGGGTTGGCTTTGAGTATAGAATCTATGCTAGGTTCTGGCTTTCGCTTGACAGAGCAAAGCTTGAATGGCACGGCACTTAATTCAGCATTCGTTGCAGGGGCTTATGGAGCAGATTCTACCTACTATAATCCTGCAAATATGAGTTTAGGTAGGGATAGTGATAAGTGGGAGTTTGAGATAGATGGGCAGCTGCTTGTCATACCCGGATTTGGCTTTGATACAGAAAATAGAGATAAGGGTGGTTCAGCACTTGGTGGTGCTGTGCTAATTGGCTGTGCTGATCCTAAAAAGAATTGTCCCGCAAGGGTAAATGGTAGGGCAAATTGGGCTTTTCAACCTGTGCCAAAATTCTTTTTAAAATCTCGTGCATATGAGTTGCCATTGGGCATGAAAACAAATTTTGGTTTTTCATTCACTACGCCGTCTGGTTTATCCATGGATTGGGATGGTGCGGGTGGCGGATTCCTAGATGATGTGGGTATTGCTATGATGGAGTTTAATCCCGTTGTATCTCTTGCATGGAAAGATATTGTGTCTATTGGACTTGGTGTTAGAGGCATATACTCATTTGGTGAATTTAATAACTCTTTATATGTGCCTTATGATGTGCCAAACCTTAGTTCCGGCACAAGCTATGTTCAGCAAACCTCAAATGCTTCTGGTTTTGGTGTCGGTTATAACGCAGCATTAACAATAAAGCCTTTTGCAACATTCTCAAATGAGAATCTAAAAAGCTTTAGCATAGCAGCTACTTATCGCTCAAAAGTATCCATAGATGCAAAAGGCAAACTTCAAGCAGTCGCTGGTGTAGATACGGGTATTTTAGGTAAAGGCACGGTGGATATGAATGCGGACTTGGTGCTTATGACTGATTTACCGCACATTATAAACCTTGCCGTATCGCAAGATTTTGGAAGAAATAGAATTGAGTTTGTTTGGGAATATACTTTTTGGAGTAGTGCTAGAATCTTTGAGTTTGGCTATGCTAATCAAGTGTTTTCAAACATGCAGGGTGATAAAAATTTTATTGGTTTGGGATTAGACTACATTTCAAATATGCTGGGATATGCCGACTACTCCGCCGTTGCCTATGGAAATGGCTGGAAAGATTCTAATGCGTATCGCTTGGGATATACATATTTTGGGGAATCTTATAAGATTATGGGAAGTATCGCCTATGATGAGACACCAGCCCCACAAGGTAAGTTTGGCATACCTGATGCAAATGCATATATGTTTGGCTTAGGTTTTAGGAAAAGATTCTTAGATGATAGGCTAGATTTAGGTTTGGCTTATTCACTTGCACTAAAAGATAATAGAAAAAGCTTTATAGCTTCTCATGATGGATTTGGGCAGTTGCATTTACTTACCATCGGTGCTAAGTATTTGTGGTAGTCTATACACTAGGTAATACCCCATTGAATATAAAGGTATATTAAGATAGCATAGCGACTTATCTTGCCAAGTGCGATAAAAAGCCAAGTTGCTATTTGATTATATTTATACAACCCAAGAAGTAGCACTAAAATATCCCCAATAAATGGCAGGAATGCAAAAAACGCGTAAAGATAGCCATATTTTTGCACATAGGGTCGATAAGATTCTATTCTTTTATAAGATTTCGGGAAAAACTTTCGCACAGCGGAATCGCCACCAAAATATGCAATATAATAGGTGCTTAAACTCCCAAGTATATTGCCTATACTAGCGACAATTAGCACAATATAGGGATTAAAATCAAATGCAATAAAACCGATAACAAACGCTTCAGACCCAAGTGGCCAAAGAGAGCTTGATATAAAGCAAACAAGCAATAACCCAAATAAACCATAATCATAAAAATTCATACACACTCCTGCTTTAAAATCTTAGTAATCGTTATTTCTTGTTTTTTGTTGCGTGATAAATAAATCTGTAAAAATACATGCCATGTTTATTTTAATATTTTTTTTAGAATCTTTTTATAGAAGTTTGAAACTTATTTGCAATCCTTGCAATATTTTTGTATCGCGTCCTTATATCTCTTTTGATATTCCGTTGGGAAAATGGTATCATCTAGGTATATTTTATCTAAGATTCTAGCCATCTCTTGCATAAGTTCTTTGCTATCATAGAGATTAAGACATGCGTTTGTATAGTCTGGATTCTCACCTTTTATGTCTTGCTTTTTATAAGTCCTGCTAAATCTTAGATCTGTTATATCCAATGCTCCATTATTTGCGTTTAATATTATTGTTTTAGTAAAAACTACAAGTTCATCTAACAAATTAGGCGGTATTGTAGCCCATACATCAGGATGACGATGAGAGATTACATGACTATCAACAAAATCGCTTTGTGGATTAAATTCCTGCAAACACACAAATAACGCATGTCTTTTGAGTTTTACAATCAAACTATCTGCACTATCCCAAGTATTAAGTAACTCCATAGGCAGTGGCTCTGTCGCACGACAAGCACTAAATAGTAGTAGTAATACTAGAAATATCTTTTTCATTGTCTAATCCTCAAAAGTAACATTTTGTTAGCACTATATTTTTATTTAGATATAAGTTTTACACATTTTCTTAATATAACTTAATCATAAGAATGATTTTAATGCAATGCAGCATTCAATCTAAACTACCCTTAACCCTCATTCAAGATTCGAGTATTTGTGGAATCTAAAATACACTCATAGAGATTCAAAGTATCTTTAAGCGACCAGTTAATCTCATGCCAAAAAAGATTCCCAAGAGAGTTATTCTTAAAAGCTACAAGATTAATATGTGTCGCACCCTCTTCTTTTAGTCTCTCTTTCACAAATGCCACCATGCCTTTGCCGATTTGCTTATGGCGATATTCCTTTTGCACACACACATGATAGAGATATGCACACCTCCCATCATAGCCGCATAATATGCTACCTACAATCTCATTATCACAGATAGCTACCACATTTGTATTTGGATTTTTTGTAAGAAATTTTTGCATACCTTCATAAGAATCATCAATAGTGCGGATATAAAATCCCTCAATGCTTTTCCAAAGTTTCAGCACTAAATCATAATCCTGTATAGTCATAACTCGCAGTTCCATAGCACACTTTCTTCACTTAAAAATAAGCGTGAATTATAACACAAAATACTTTAAACACCACGAAAAGTGCAGCTCTCACATAATAATGGCAGATTCTTATAAGTCCTTAGTGAATCTTGCATGTCTTTCATCTTTTTTGAGTGCATAATCTCCATAAAATCCTGCGTATTAAAATCACCAAGTGGCATTTTTGCACTTGCATCAATGCAGCATGGCACAACAACACCATTTGCAAGTATTGTAAGCTGCTTTATCGCCCCAAGACAATATGGCGAGTTTGAATGCGGTTTAGTTATCGTATTTGTCATTTTAGAATCTTTTTGCAAAGCAGTCCATGTAAAAGCCTTATGGAAACGCAGGAAAAAGTTTTTAGCTAAACGCAATCGCCTTTTTTCTGTTTGTAAAATTGCATTTGAGAATCTTTGCAAAAAATATGTGTAGTCATAATCTCCAAAAAGTCGCAGATTGATATAGAGCTGCGGGGCATATATCTTTGCATATTCATAAAAAGCAAGGATTGTATCAAAATATTTTTCCATCTCTTTTCTTAAATGCTTATTATCAAACAGGGCATCAAGAGAAAAGCTAACTTGATGTATATGCCTCTGTGTCAATATAGAAAAATGCTCTTTGTTTAAAAACGCACCACTACTTACAATGTCAAATCTTACTTTATAATACGCCCCAATATCAATGTATGCAGATAGATTATCCACACAGAGCGGATCGCCTAATACATGCAGACTTACAAGCCTTGTGTGATTGGCAATCTGTGATATGATTTTTTCAAATAAAGCTAGCGGCATAACTCCCCTTAGTGCCTTTTTTGGCGTGCAAAAAGAGCAAGAAAGCTTACAAATATCAGTAATTTCAACATAAATTTTATGGAATTTCATATATTTACCTACTTCAACATATCTTTGTAATAAAGAATATTGAAATTATACTATTGTGAATGTTGGGAAAAGAGATTGTTTTAAAAGGTATAAAAGAGAAGTGGTAAAAACTAATGTGAATCTTAGAATTAACTCATGAGACATATATATAATGTTGGAGTAACTAGAGATAAATCTGTGATAAATCGTCATTCTACAATTTAAGCAAAAAAGATCTTTTACATACATTCTAAACTCCACCCCAAAATTCTAACCGACATTTTTTCATTGTCAAGTCG
>NZ_FZMS01000044.1 GCF_900198365.1 Helicobacter bilis
CACTCGTTTTGATTCTAAAAATCCTCATATAGTTCCGCATTGCAAACATATTTATCAAGCCTTCAATAATGCAAGATTAGCTAAACAATATCATATTGCTAGTAGCTGGTTTCTCATGCTTTTAGAATTAATTCAGTTTTTAAAAGATCATCCAAACAAAGATAATGAAACAATAGAACAACTCTTTTTTCCATATTATATACAACATAGCCTAAAACTTTTTGATTTTAAGCATGACCCCCTAAATCTCATTCCCAAGCTACAAGCGATAGAACCTTATCTCAAAAAAGGTTTTAAATATCGCCATAAACTCCGTATCACAAATCCAAAGAAATATAAGCTATTAGGGCCATTATTTTCAATCTATGATTCTATAAAAAGTATTGAGAGGGGTATAAGAAAATATGTGGGAAAAAATAAGCGATAAAAGAATGTCAGATGAGTCAAAACAAATACATATTAACACAAAATCTCTTATAATTTCTGTTGATGGATGCCACTCACACCAAAAAGGAAACCACCATGCAAAACAAAAAAGTAGGCGTTGTAATACCAATCTATAATGTAGCAGAGTATCTAAGAGAATGTCTAGATTCCGTAATAAATCAAACATACAAGAATCTAAGCATTGTTTTAGTTAATGATGGCAGCACAGATAATAATGAAAGTCTAAATATAGCAAAAGAATATGTAGCAAAAGATTCTAGATTTATACTTATAGATAAAGAAAATGGTGGGCTATCTAGTGCTAGAAATGTAGGTATTGCATGGTTTAGTGAAAAGTATAAAGCAAAACTAGATTCTAGTATAAATTTAGAATCTAACATCGCGCCTACGACAGACTCTGAATGTCAAGATAAAGCAAAGCAAAATTCTAATAGGTGTCATGTTGAATGTAGAGAAATATTTAACATAGATTCTAAGCAAGGGCTAGATTCCAATTCAAACTCCACAGTCCATACAAACATAGAAGGGAATCTAGATTCTAGCGTTATTCAACGAAATTGTATTACTATAAATCACATGAATAAGAATGTAGGGGGGGGGGTAACACTCTATTCCTATGACATTACAAATGAAAACCCATATAACATTTATAAAATCTATACTGCTAGCACTCATGCAACACAACATACAGAATCCATACACAATACAAGCATTACCCATACAATAAACACCACAAACAATCATAACTCCACACTCCAACCACAAAAAATAGATTATATTATCTTTTTAGATTCTGATGACTACTGGAAACCTTATTGCATAGAAGAGTGTATAAAGCATTCAGATGGTGTAGATATTGTGTGGTTTGATTTTTTGCCGTTTTATGAGAATGACAGCAATAAGGAGTGGGGAGCAACCATGCAGGAGTGTTTTAAGTTTCAAGAAGATGTAAAACTAAGTGGTCACGAATGGTTAGATTGTTGTATAGAGAAAAAAATTAATAGCTTTTATTTTGCATGGTCTGGCTTAATTGATTTTGCATTTCTTAAGAACATAAGATTATATTTTCTTAAGGGTGTGATACATGAAGACCATAATTTTGGTTGCCTATTGTTTCTACAAAGCGAAAATATTTATGTGTTAAAAGACAAGTTATACCTATATAGGATTAGAGAAAATAGTATTACAAATGCCGATCCAAACCTACCCGTCCCACATTACGCAAAACATATTTATGAAGCCTTTAGCGATAAAGAAATGGCAAGACAATACCACAAAAAAGGCAGTATGCTGCTCATGTTTTTTGAGTTTGTTGAGTTTTTAGACAAAAAGCCATGTAATGAGTTGCGTATAAGGGAGAATTTTCTGCCATTTTATGCTTCATATTGTGAATCTTTAGTTGCTTTTTCGCACGATCCCCTTGATATTATTACTAAAATGGGTGCGATAGAGCCATACCTTAAAAAAAAATTTAAGTATCGTCATAAACTCCGCATCACAAATCCAGCAAAATATAATAGACTAAAACCCTTGTTTAATATTTATGATTCTATAAAAGGTATTGAAAGGACTATAAGAAAGGTTTTTAAAAAGGAGAAAGACCAAAACATTTCATAATGATAGGATATCTCACAAAGCAAATTAAAAAACAAGCAACTTCTCATTCAATCTTTAGAATCTCTTAGTAAGATTCTGTTCTAAAATAACAAAAATGCGATTAAACTAAGGAATCTACATGGAAACAAAAGACAATATCCCACAAAATATCAATATAGAAAAAGATTTATGCTTTACTTCACAAAGTGATAATTTAAATATTTACTATGATATTTATCTCCCACAAGAAACACAGCAAAGTCAAGCACAACAGAATCTACATGCGACAAAGCCTACTATTATACAAATCGCACATGGTATGGTAGAGCATAAAGAGCGTTATATCTGGCTTTGCAGTCAGTTAGCACGACATGGCTATATTGTGGCAATCAGCGATCATAGAGGGCATGGCAAAAGCATTTCTTCTACGCATGTTTGGGGGGAGATGGGTGGCACTGAAGCGACAAATGATAAAGATGGATTCCATAAGGCAATAGATGATTTATATAGCCTTACGCAAATGCTTCGCGCTAGGTTTCCACAACATCGCTTTATTTTGCTTGGGCATAGTATGGGGTCATTGCTTGCACGAGGTTATCTTAAAAAGCATGGTGAGGTGTTAGATGGGCTTATTCTCTCTGGCTCACCTGCGTATAATCCATTGCTTAAAACAGGCATTAGCATGGCGTCATTTTTACGCCTCATTGGTGCAAAAGAATGGGGTAAAAACTTTATTAATAGTCTTTCATTTGGTGGATTCAATAGACCTTTTGCGAAAAAGGATAGCAATGCAAAATATAGCACAAGTGAGTTTGCATGGCTAAGTAGGGATATAGAGAGTGTTAAGGCGTATCGCTCCGATGCGGCGTGTCAGTTTGTGTTTTCGCTTGATAGCTTTATCGCACTTTTTAAAGGGACATTATGGCTGCAAGAAGTGCTTTGCGAAAAGAGTGCGTTAAATAGTAAGGATTTGCCAAAACCACCTATTTATGTCATCAGTGGGGCAAGTGATTCATGCGGTGATTTTGGTAAGGGTGTGCAGAAAATGGCACAACTTTTAAAGGATTCTGGCTTTGAAGTTACACTAAAGCTATACAAGGAAGCACGACATGAGATTTTCCAAGAAATCAATAAGGAAGAAGTGCTACATGATATGCTTGAGTGGCTATATAATCTAGCGGATATGAAGAGAGATTAACTATTTAGAATCTAAATAGCACAAAATGAGATTCTAAATTTTTATAAAATTAATCTTTTAATATGATTTTGTAAAATTAAGAATCCAACTTTAAATAAAGCATTATGTGTGTTAATGTTTTGCAAATAGAATGTGAGTTTTATAGAAGCAAGGATTCTATACTACAAAAAATGAATTACAATATAGATTCTACGCTTTTTTGTGTGTTTTATGTTTAAATAAGTAGGTTATATGATAGGGAGAAATTAGCTTCTAAAACGATTCTTTGCTGTTGCACAACATAGCAATTACTGGATTATAATGACTTTTTATGTTGAAACAATTTAAAAGACAAAATTGCAACATCTAGAATCTACCCCTTTCTAATATCCCTAACCTTTTTATTACGATGAAAGGTAATGGCAAATCTATGTGCTTCATCGCGTAGCTTTTGTAGGAATTGTAAGCGAGGGTCATTTGCCTGTAATCTAAACTCTACATGCTTTGAGCGGACAATATCTTTTGCATGTCCTTTTGCACGATAGGCTTTAGAATCTCTTTTTTCCTTAGCAATAGCTAATACACTCACTCTAGCTCCACTTGATTCTAGAATCTCTAAGGCTAGATTAATCTGTGCTAATCCACCATCAAGCAGCCATAGGCTTGGGGCTGGATTCTCATCAAAGCTTTTAGCGCGTCTTGTTAGCATTTCTCTCATTTGTGAATATTCATCTTTACCACTTAGATTATAATGTCTGTATCCGGGCTTATAAAAATCATAATCTACATAGCTTACCATGCCCCCTACGATAAAACTGCTACTATGATGGCTTGTATCAAAGACTTCAATGCTTGTAATCTCATGGTCTAGTGAAAAAAGCTCTTTAATCTCTCGCAACACCTGCTCTTGCTTTGCATATAGATTTGTCTTATGTGTGAGTATATGCAGGGCATTTGTGCGTGCAAGTGTAGCTAGGCGGAGTTTTTCACCTTTTTGCGGGGCAAATAGCTTATTAGCAAACTCTGGTATAGAATCTTTTAGCATTTGCAAACTCTCTGTGCTAATATCAGCAAGGATAATGTCATCACAAAGTGTGCCTTCTTTTAGAATCTTTAGTAAAGCTTGAGTGTAAATCTCACATGCCAACTCTTCTCTTATTAACTCTTTTTGCGATGGGTTTTCTGCGTCATCTGTCATATTTGGCTTTACAAACTGGTGATGTGTGCTTACTACCTTACCATCTCTTACAAATAGCTTAAATAATATCGCATTACTGCCTTGCAGCACAAAACTATATACATCAGCATTATAAAGCTTTTTCATATCCACCGCACAAAACTTTGTAGTCTCTTGCAAGACTTCAATGCAATCTTTACATATCTTTGCTTGTTCAAAAAGCTCTTTTTCTGCAAATGAAAGCATGCTAGATTCTAGAATCTTTTGCATTTTACTTGTATTTTTCATAAGTGTTATGGCTTGTTGTATATATGAGTCATACTCTGCTTTTGTGTTAGAATCTTTTATGCTGCATACGCCAAGGCATTTGCCTATTTGATAATAAAGGCATGGCTTTTTGCCTTTAAGACAACTTGCCTGTTGGACTATGGGGAAAAGCTCATAAAGGCTTTGCAATATCTCTTTTGCCCCCTTTGGATATGGACCAAAATAGAGTGTATCTTTATGCTTTATAATACGCCTTGTGATGCTAAATCTAGGGTAGCAGTCATTGAGATTAATCGTAATATAGGGATATGTTTTATCATCGCGTAAGAGAATGTTGTATTTTGGATTCTGTGATTTTATGAATGAGTTTTCAAGGATAAGGGCTTCATGCTCATTTGCTACAATGATTGTATGAATGCTTACTATTTGTGCGACCATGTGCTGGATTCTAAGGCTATTTTTTGGATTTGGACTGCATTCTTTTGTAAAGTAGCTTTTCACTCTTTTTTTAAGATTCTTTGCTTTGCCCACATAGAGTAATTTATCATCTTTATCATAGTATTGATAGATTCCTGGTTCATTTGGAATCTTTTGTAGTTGTGAATGCAGGGTATTATCCATAGAGTTCCTTTGTGTGCTTACTTCTTTGGTTGTATCTGTAATGGAGATAAAATTAGAAACTTATATTGTAGCATTTTAATGCATATTCGTAGAGAGTTTAAAATTCATGTCTTTGCTTGTTGCATGTTATTATTAGCGATTGTGTATTTACGCTATCGCCTTATCTTGTTTTTTGCGAAAAGTGTGTGGGGTTGTTTTAACTTGCAAAATACTTGTTCTGCTTTCCTTATTTTAATACAATGGATACATTAAACCTATAAATACCAGCATTTAAAAAGATTTGTTATAATCCACCGTCCTTTAAACCTGTATTGCTTGGGAACACTACAGGTTGGCACAACGGCATATAAAGCATAGGGTAATTTTGGATTTTTGTTATTTTAAGGTTAAACAAAATATTCTTACTTAAAATCCATGCTCCATACGAAAGCCGTAGTTTTAGGCGTAACCACAAAAGGTATTCAAAGGATATTACAAAAGAATTAAAGGCAGAAAAATGACTTTTTTAGAGGTGATTGGTAAAGAATTAAAGGCAGTATTTAGCAATATCACGATTGTTTTTGTGGTATTTGTGGGATCTTTGCTTTATGTATTCTTGTATCCTACACCCTATTATGCTGATGTGGTGCGTAAGCAAAAGATTGTAGTCCTTGATTTAGATAATACAAAGCTTTCAAAAGATTTCATTTTCCTTGTAAATGCAAGCGAGAATTTACAAGTAGAACATGTCGTGTATTCTTTAAAAGCGGCAAAAGACATGCTTGAGAGAAGTGAAGTCTATGGGCAGTTAAGTATCCCCAAAGGTTTTGAATCTAATATGTATAAAGGTGTGCCAACTACACTTTTATATCGTGCGAATGCGTCCTATTTTTTGATATATGGCACGATTATTGAGGGCTTAAATGAAGTGGGAAATTACTGGAGTAATGAGATTAAACTCAAAGCAAAAGCCCTAAAGGGTGAAATCAATATTGGCGACGATACGACACTTGTAAGATTTGATTCCTTACCGCTTTTTAATCCTTCAGTAGGCTATATCAACTACGCTTTAGCGGCTATCTTGGTATTTATCCTACATCAAACGCTTATCGCTGGGATTATGATACAAGGGGCAAGTCAAAATAAAGCCCATGAAAATCACGAGAAACACTACTTTAACACCGCACCTTTAAGCTATGTTTTATGGGCTAGAATCTTTGTGTTTAGCGGTATTTATGTCGTGCTGTTTTTGCTTTATTTTGGTGTGTTTTTTAAGATTTATGGAATCCATACGACTGCAAATCCTTTTGATTTTTGGTTTTTTGGATTAATGTTTATTGCGAGTTGTGCGGCATTTGGCATGTTTCTTAGCACTTTTATAAGCGATAGTGCCTTGCCAACACAGATTATACTCATATCATCACTGCCGCTTGTGTTTATGATGGGCTTTATCTATCCTGTTATGCTATTGCCGCAAGTCTTACAATGGCTTGTGAATCTTATCCCCGCATATCATGGTATTAATGGCTTTATACGGCTAAATCAAATGGGCGATAGTTTGCATAATATCATGCCAAATTTCTATGCCCTAGCTTTAATCTTTTGTGTATGCTTTGTGTTAAGTTATGTGAGACTTAAGAAGAAGTTTAAGCGTTAATTGTTTGTTTTGTGATGTGAATGGCTATTAGAATCCATATCTGGCATTTGTGTGTCATGATGCTTTTCATGCGACATGTTATTATGATTTTCATGGTGCATAGGATTATGCCCTTGCAGTAGTTGCACACCTTTATAGACATTACTAAAAGCAAAATAGCTCATAATCACAAATGCAATATACAAAAACACACGCCGCATTGTAGAATGGAAAAGTTGTTGGCTAAAAAATCCAACGAGAAATAAGGGCAAAAAAGTCCCAAGAGAAAAGATAAACATGCTAAGCATAGCATGCCATACACTTAGAGAATCTGCGGCTTTAATAGCAAACATATACACAAGATGGCAGGGCAGTAAGCCATTTAAGATTCCAATGATAAAAAATCCTGCAATACTTTTTGATTGCAGGGCATTGTGAAAAGCCTTTTTATACCATGCGTAATTGCCACTAGGGGTTACATTCCCAAGCATTTTGGGATAGAAAGTGATAATAAGGGCGGTGATAAATAGCAAAATCCCAAGCACAATAAAAATAATCGCCTTTGCAGTTTGACTGAATCCAAAGCTTTTTCCAATAAACACAAAGCACAAGCCAATCAGCATATAACTACACATTCGCCCAAAAAAGTAGAGTATATTTGCAAGGGCTTGTAGTATCTTTGAGCTATCAAATTGCCGCATATTTAGCCCCACGACAATCCCACCACACATACCAACACAATGAGAAAGAGAGGCAAAAAAAGCTGCACTAAGCAATAAAAGATAATCATGAAAATTCATTTATTTCCTTTTGCAAAATGGATTCTAAAGCTAAATTTAAAAGATAGATTCTAAAAATTATTTGACATTATAGCAAAATTCCATTTTGCCTTTAGAAATAGCTTGTTTGTTGAGTTTAACTTGGGATTAAAATTTAATAAGCAGAACTTAAATAATCACAAAGGGTTAAGATGTGGGGTAAGAAATGTATATATAAATGTAACTCATAAGCAATGTGGTGAGACAACCTATCCAAAGTAAAGGAGTTGAAAACTGCTAAAGGTTAGAACTTACATACTAAAGCCAAAGGTTCTTGTAAAAGGTGTAATATAGGTTGCCTCACTACATTGCTTTTAGAATCTTTTATGATAAATAAATTTGTATCACACTATATAATACTAAATTTAAGCTCGAAACCTCGCCGTCGGCATTATATCAAAAAAAAAAAAACAAATCAAGGGAAAACTACAAATTGTAACATATTGCTTAATGTTTTGTATATCCATGATGTTTTCATAACTGCTTGTGTTATTTGTTAAGAGATTTCAATAGTAGAAGCGACATGCTATTTGATAGAAAATACAATCATGGCCACCCTCTATCAAATAAGTTAAAAGAAGAATTGAAGTTGAAATATATTTGCTATGGTTTTATCACGCTATATTCAGTAGGCTTGTAAAATCACCCTCTTGTAAAATCACTCTGGCGTGTCAAAAGCGTTTTGCTAAAATTTCTTATATGCCCCTTTAATCTTTTATGCAGTGAATCTTTTGTGTTGTTTTCATGGAGTTTATGTGAAATAAATGCTTTCATATATGGATTGAGCCACTCTCTGCCATCTTTTTGCACTCGATTACGCATAAGGGCATAGGTTGGTGTCTCTAGTGTCGGAATAGCACCCAAAGTGAGAAAAGCATGTCCATTATAGCAATGTGGCTCTTCACACTTTACACCAACACAGGGGAGATTTAGGGCAGAAGTTGTATCACTAAAAATATTTTGAGATTTATTGCTTGAGTAACATTGTCTCATCACACCATTTCCCATATTGACAGTATATGACCATTTACCCGCATGGCAATATTCCCTGCGTTTTTGCAAAAATATTGAGAATTTAAATCTAAAAAGTTCAGAATCAAAGCTTGACCAAATCTTTTCATATTCTTCTTTTGTATATTTGGTTAAAATAGCCTTATTATTAGTTTCATCTCTTGCTATAGTTATATGCGGTAATGCTCCAAAAGTGTTAAGTGAAAAATCCTTGATTTCATCAATATATTCTATCAACTCATCATGTGGTGTAATCTCCACACTAAAAGAGCAACCAACATCTTGCATAAGCTTTACATTATTAGCAAAAGTCATAAGCTTTTTTGTCCTTTTCAGCTCTAAATAATGGAAAGAAAACTTAAAGGCAAGTCGATAAAGCAAATCTTTTTGCAATGTAGCAAGTTTTTTATATCGACTTGTTAATGTGCCATTTGTTACAACCCATACATAATGCCCCTCGTTTAATATTGCCTGTATTATATCAATGATATGCGGATGCAAAAGAGTTTCACCACCGCCACACATATTAAAGAGACATGTCCCACCTAAACGCTCTTTACTTAAGGCTTTTGCAATGTGTTCTGGGCTATACTCAAATTTAGGCGGCTTATTAAACCAAAGATTTTGCTGTGTGATATAGCAATATTGACATTTGAGATTACAAGAAGTAATAGGAATATAAGCATCAAAAAATGTTTTTATAGAATCTGTTGTAAAGCTTTTTAGCTCCATATCATGTAGGGCTTCTGGGAAGTTTGGTGTATGCGTAGTTTGCGTTTGAGTGTAAATGTCGTGTAAAAATTGTTGCGTTTGTTTGTCTAGCAAAGTGCATTCATGTGTATATAGAATAAGGTGTCTAGCGAGATTTTCTTTTTCTATATCTTTCTTTTCTAAAGATTCTATACGCGTAAAACTTTTGTAAAAAGAAATGCCTGTGTCTATGTCTTTATAACTTTGATTCTTATTGATGAAATGGATTTGATTGGAATCTAAATAATAGCTTTTATTTTCTCTATTGACTGCCATATCTCGTGTTAAGAAACCAGAAATGCCAAACTTCCCTAAAGATTCTAAAGCTGTTTTTGACCCCGAAAAACAATGAAGCCTAAGTGCTAAACATACTTCTTTGTGTCCTGTTATACGCTTTATTTCTTGCAAAAAGATTCTATAATCTTTTTCAATATTTTCTGTTTCTGTATTATATCTGCTACTCTCATTCTTCCCATGAAAACCAAATTTTAACCAATGCTTATTTTCTAAAAACTCTTTTACATACTTATTTGTAGTCTTTTGCAAACTAAAATTATTATATTCAATAAAACAAAAAAGGCTTATGCAAGCATTATACTTCTTATGTAGTTCTTTTAGAAAAGAAAAATATGGGGATTGAAAAAGGTTTGCGTAGCTATGAGTTGTTATATCTTTAAACATATCCATACAATCATCAACGGAAAAATGAATTATATACATGAAATCTCTCCTTCTTTATAAAACTGATTAAAGTTTTTGTAAAAAACATTTGCAAGTTCTATAGTATCCTCACATGATTCTATATTTAAAAATTGCATAATTTTTGATTGTATTGCATGTATATCATCGCTTGGATTTACCTTATAAATCCATGTTAGCTCTTGTAGCCACTCATATCCATACGAAATTTTATGATCAAGTGAAGGGAACACAATGCAAGGGGTTTTTGTAATGTATGAGAAAAGCATACCATGGAATCTATCTGTAATGCAAAGCCTACATGAAGCAAAGTTATTTAACATTTGCTGCACTACAAAATGCCTTGTATGCTGTGTAATATTGTTATTCTCAATACATGTATCAATTTCATCGTAAGCAAAATTGCTATTATTGCAATATGCCTTTATGTCATCTATCATGTCGTTATCCAACACTTTCTCTTTGTCGCTGCGGAAAACAAGCATAATATCTTTGCTTCTTTGTGTTTGTGTAAATAAAGAAGAGTGCCTAGCAAGACAACAAGCAACATCTGGAATAAGCACAATATTATTGTGTGTGAAATGCTTTTTAGCTATCTCATAACTTTTAGAATCTCTTGTCATAATGCTTAGACTTTTATGTGCGTTGTAATATGCTTTAGAGTTTAGAATCTCTTGTTTGCCATCACAATCATCAGTAAAACTAACAGAAACAGGAAATATAATAATGCGATTATACGGGAACTCACTCAAAAGCTTTCTTCTAGCTTCCTCTATATCCATCCATAAATTTCCCATATTCCCGCCACCTTGTAGGAAAATTATATCCTGTGGGGCAATAAATCTTGCTATCAAATCACCACATAAAACAATATCATTTAAACTATATTCAATAATCGCCATGTTTGGAAAATAGGATTCTAAAAATACTTTTGTCCCAAGTGTAATTGCTTGATCGCCTATATTGCCATATTCTGGAGTTTGCAATAAAAATGCCTTTGGTTTGTCTTTGTATAGCGTTATATCCGCTAGAATGGCATTTGCTCTTTTTTGTGTTTCACTTGCTATAGAATCTAGATTGCTTAGATTGCCCAAATGACATAATACATTTCTCATTGCATGGCGGGTTTTCTTGCCCGGTATCCACCATGCCAATTGTCTCACATCGCTATAATATTGCTCCATAGTGTCCGCACCTTATATGTATGTTATATTGCAATGCGGCGACTCTACAAAAAAAAACAAATAGTCAATAAAAAGGAAACAAAAAAATTAACTAGATTTATATGCAGTTATCATGTATTTTGATGGATACAAACCTATAGAATCTAAGTAAGATTCTATAAACAATATAAAAAATAGAATATAGCCATAGATAAGGGCAGATGAAGCATTCTAATAGACTAGTATTTTCGCCACTCAATATGCAAAATAAAATGAATGAAAAAAGGGCTAAGATTCCAATCTCTTTATTGCTTATGTAAAGTAGCACAAGTAACACAAAGCTAATTAGGGCTTGATTAAGCAGTGTTGCGTGATATATGTCAAATGCTTGTGTGCTGAATGTGTTTATATTAAGTGGATTAAATGCGTGTGTGTCAAAGTCTTGCAAATGAGATGATTGAATAGCCAATTCTTGCAAGTAAAAATCTATCATGCCAAGAGAGCCACCATATAAAATAGCACCATATATAAAAAGTATAAGGGCAGTGTAGATATTAAATCCTATATTAGAAGATTCTATGCAATGCTTGTGTGAATAGAATGTGGCTTTTTTAGATTCTGTATTAGATATTTTGCTACGCTCAATATGACAAGTGGTTGTTTTAGAATCTAGTTTTGTGCCATATTGAGCCTTTGAAAAAGGGGAAATATCTCTTTTAGATTCCATGTTAGAAGTTTCCCTTTCGCTTGGTTCAAGCTCAACATGCCAAGTATTAGATTTTAGAATCCGGTTTTTATTATTTCGCACCCTAAAATCTACAAGTCTCAAACACGCAGCACAAATAAGTATCATAACAAAAAAGCTTGGTGAATCAAAATATGAATATATATGCTTTACAATGCCAACATTTTCTATTATAGGTAAAAAGCATATAAGACTTAAAAGACTAAATACAATAAGGACTTTACGACTAAAAGAAGTCTTAGAATCTTTTAGACTCAATCTACACGCACCATTTGAGAGTAGCAATAAGACCCCAAGCATACAAATACTTGTAACTATCATTTGCCCCCCTTTATCTGTTGTATAGAATCTTTTCTCATAGATTCTATCTTTTCTAGTATTGCGTTAATATTTAGTGCGGTATGCTTGATTGTCTTTCGATTATAAGTATAGGTAATATGCAAGAGATTATTATCGAGTATTGCCGCAGGATAGCTAACTTCGCCGCCCTTTTTAGCTGTGTCAATAGTATCAATATAGGCAAATTGCCCCTTTATCTTATCCGCTAAATAATAAAGGCTAAGGCTTTGTCTATCGCCCCTTTTTGTATCGCCCTGCCATATAGGATTATGTTTGCCATCATTTGTTATCAGCACGACTTCATCGCCAAGATTTACAAGCAGTATCGAGCTATCATAGTTTTTCATATTGCTTGTTTCTATGTTATGCCAAGTTTTAGCGTAATTCTCACAAGTTTGATAGTAGGTATTTGTATTGTAGCGATTATTTGTGCGATAAAATGCGGCACATTCGCTATCATTTAGGGCGATAATGCTAGGTTGTAGTTGTGCTTTTAGATGATTGATAGCCTTTGTGGTTAGCATATTGCCATTTTCATCAAAGAATGCAATAAGCGGGAATTTATGCCACATTTCATGTGAGAAAGCAAGGATAAATCCACCATTTTCAAGCGGCAGGGCTGGTGTGCGGACAAGATGAGAGTAGTTACCAAAAGGGTTTAAATGCAGCTCTCGCACATAATGGATTGTAGCTAAATCATCGCTAAAATAAAACTGATATATCCTAGAAGTAGCCCACCCACCAAGGCTAACCCCAACGACAAACAAATGTACTCTATCTTTAGAATCTTTAAATACGATAGGATTGCCTAGCTTTTTTACATATCTCCCACTAAGGCTTGTAAGTCTCTCTGGCGTAAGTAGCACTAAAGGCTCACTCCATTTAGAATCTAATGTCTTTGTGTCTAAAAAGCTTTGATAGATTTTCACATCAAATGCCCCCTCTCTAGTCCCTGCATAAAAAAGCGCCATAAGCTTAGAATCTTTTGCTACTATCGCACTTGCATGTGCGCTTAATTCTTTGTTTGGCAATAGCGATTGTGTAGCAATAAAGGGCAGGTTTTTATCCGGTGTGTTATGTGTAGCTTGTGTGACCTTAGTTTGTGTAATAAAGAAAGGGGAATATATCTCATGCTTGATATTATTATGCTTTATAAAAGAGCATAGCATAATAATAGCAGCACAACAAAAAGCATAAAAGTTTAGAATCTTTAGCACTTAAAGCCCTTTTATTTATTTTGTTTGGTATTTTAGCATTTTTTGGGTGTTTATTTGAGTGTTTTAATATGCAACACACTAAGAAGTAGCAAGATTTTGTAAAAGGATAGAATCTATGAAGAGTTTTATTGCTTTTGTTTGTGTTTTTTTCAGCGAGAGATTTTAAGCCTCTCTTGCAAATTTTTTACGAATATGGAAATAAACAATTATTAACAATGAGAATATGATAGATACAATAAAAATACTGCAACAATCTAAAGAAAATAAATTACACAAAGATTCATAAAGAAATGCAACAAGCTATAAAACGGCCAATCGCATTGAAAATTATTAGGATTTTATTGCACGACATACATGCAAATCGGGGAAAAGTTGAAGCATAAAAATAGCTAAATTACATTTTATTTGTAGAAGCACCATAAATTCATATTTTCATACATTTTGCACACATTCAAAAAGCAATACTGAAATTTAGGTTGCATGGCAACTAAAAGTTTTGCTTTGTTAAAAATTATTTCAAATGAGATTCTAAAACAGAGAATCTATTACATAAAACACAGATTATTGCACCTTAATGGCTTAAATATTGCTAAAAGCATAGATACTTGTTACTTTTTTTGCTATAATCCGCTGAAGCAGTAGCAATTATTGCGAAATTCATTTTTTGGAGTTTATTATGGGAAAACGCGTAGAACACGATTTTATAGGCGAACTAGAAATTGCTGATGATGTGTATTATGGAGTGCAAACTTTTAGAGCTTTGCAAAACTTCAACATTACAGGTGATAAACTCAGTGGCTATCCAAGCTTTATTAAGGCTTTTGCTCAAGTGAAAAAGGCAGCGGCTCTAGCAAATAATGAGCTAAAACTACTAGATAGCACAAAAAAAGATGCCATTTGTAAGGCTTGTGATAGGCTTATCGCTGGGGAATTACGCGATCAATTTGTCGTAGATATGATTCAAGGCGGGGCTGGAACTAGCACAAATATGAATACAAATGAAGTGGTAGCAAACCTTGCTTTAGAGATTATGGGGCATAAAAAGGGCGATTATCAGCACTGCCACCCAAACGACCACGTGAATCTCTCTCAATCTACAAACGACTCTTACCCAACAGCTATCCATGTAGCCCTTTATGATGAGTTATCCGCCCTTGCTAAAGATATGGAAGTGCTTAAAAAATCATTTGAAAATAAGTCAAAAGAGTTTAAAGATGTGCTAAAAATGGGACGCACACAACTCCAAGACGCTGTGCCTATGACTTTGGGGCAAGAGTTTCACACTTTTGCGGTGATGATGGGCGAAGATATTGCTAGAGTGCTAGAGGCAAGAAGCCTTGTAACAGAAATCAATATGGGCGGCACAGCAATCGGCACGGGGATAAACTCTCACCCAGACTATCCAAAAATTGTGCAAAAACACCTTTGCGAAGTTACAGGACACCCTTTCAAAACCGCTGATGATTTGATTGAAGCGACACAAGATACGGGTGCTTATGTGCAAGTAAGTGGTGTGCTAAAAAGAGTAGCGGTAAAACTCTCTAAAGTATGCAATGACTTGCGACTACTAAGCTCTGGACCAAGAGCTGGGCTAAATGAGATAAATCTCCCTAAAATGCAGCCCGGAAGCTCTATAATGCCCGGAAAAGTTAATCCTGTGATTCCAGAAGTGGTAAATCAGGTGTGCTATGCAGTTATCGGTAATGATGTAACTGTGAGCTTTGCGAGTGAAGGCGGACAATTGCAACTCAATGTATTTGAGCCAGTGATTGCTTATGGACTCTTTAACTCTATCTCTATGATGAGAAACGCAATGCTTACCCTTGCAAGTAAATGCGTAGATGGAATCACAGCAAATGAAAAGGTGTGTAGCGACTTTGTGTATAACAGCATAGGTATCGTTACTGCGTTAAACCCATATATCGGTTATGAAAACTCTGCGTCTGTCGCTAAAGAATCTTTGCAAACAGGTAAGCCGGTGAAAGAAATCGCATTAGAAAGAAAGCTTTTAAGCAAAGAGCAGTTAGATGAGATTTTCCAACCGCAAAATATGCTAAACCCTCATATGAGTGCGGAAGATAAAGCGAAGTTTCAAAAAAATTCGCCATTTGCGTAAGTAACTTGAGTTAGGTTTAGTGTTTATAGAATCTGGATTCTATAAACCACAATTCCTTTAAAAATAGATTGTGAGTTGGCTACGCTTAAGGCACATCCTTAAGCGTGTTAAAATAAAATCGCGTGAAACGCAAACCTATAAAGCGTTATCGGGTGGGGGATTTTTAAGGAGGAGGGGTGATTTCGCAATTCAAACCCCTCCCCCTTAAAGAAAAAAATAAAAAACTAAGTTTTATTTTTTTACACCCTAAACCCTGCACCCACTCATAAAGTCTGGATTCTAAGGTTTTTCAATACAAAACAAAGGATTACAATGGAAATGTTAGTGCTTATACTTCAAGTCGCCGTGCTGCTTGGAGCTATTTTTATCGGTATTCGGCTTGGCGGTATGGCGATAGGCTACGCTGGTGGCTTTGGTGTCGTTGTGCTTTGTCTCTTTTTGGGTATGAAGCCCGGAGCTATTCCTTGGGATGTTATCCTTATCATTATGTCAGTTATTGCGGCGATTGCGGCAATGCAGCTTGCTGGTGGGCTAGACTATATGGTGCAAGTAGCTGAAAAGATTCTAAGAAAGAATCCAAAATACATTAACTACCTTGCCCCAACGGTTACTTACTTTTTGACATTTTTAGCAGGGACTGGGCATACTGCCTTTTCTATGATACCTGTGATTGTGGAAGTGGCAAAAGAGCAAAATATTAAGCCCTCCGCCCCTCTTTCAATCGCTGTTGTTTCTAGTCAAATCGCCATTACCGCAAGTCCTGTGAGTGCGGCGGTGGTGTATATGACGGGTGTGCTAGAGCCGCTTGGCTGGAGCTATCCTACTTTGCTTTTAGTGTGGCTTATCACAACCTTTAGTGCGTGTATGCTGACTGCCTTTGTGGTGAGTAAGTTTTTCCCACTTGATTTGAGTAAAGACCCTGTGTATCAAGAGCGACTAAAAGCTGGACTTGTGAAATCCGCAAATGGTGCGGCACACATTGAGCTAAAAAAGGGAGCAAAGCTAAGTGTTGGGATCTTCCTTGCGGGTGTGCTTTGCGTGGTGATTTATGCCACTTCAATATCTGATGTCGTGCGTAAGCCTATGCTAGAATCTGTAAGCAAAAATATCCCGGTTTATGTGGATAAAGAGCTAGATTCTATAAAGAATGAAGCGACTTCACTTTTAGCAATAAAAGATAGTGAGCAATTAAAACTAGAAAAACAAAACCTTAGCACACCGCTAGAATCTTTGAAAAAAGCTTATATAGATTCTATCCCTGCCATTAAGGCAAATCCAAATGATATAGAAAATCTTCAAAATGCCTTTGCCACCGCAAAAAACGAGATAAATTCTATTGCTAAAAATGAGCAGAATGAAAAAGCCCTTGAACTAATAGAATCTAAGCTAGATTCTATGGCAGGGGAGCTAGATTCTATCCTGCCAGACTTCGCACAAAAAGATGGAATGTTAGCAAACTTATCAGCAATGGTAAAAAGCTACATTGACCCCGTGCGATTGCCACGCGATGGGGCGATTATGAGCTTTATGCTGATGATTGCGACTTTGATTGTGATTTTCTGCAAGGTAGAAACCGGCAAATTGCTTGATGCAAGCACATTTAAAGCTGGAATGACGGCTTGTGTGTGCGTTTTAGGTGTGGCTTGGCTTGGCAATACTTTTGTTGATGGCTACAAAGCAGAGATTGGCGATTTAGCCGGCAAACTTGTGGGCGATTATCCCGCACTTTTGGCAGTAGCCCTTTTCTTTGCGAGTATGTTGCTTTACTCACAAGCGGCTACGGCTAAGGCGATTATGCCAGTTGTGATTGCTGCACTTGGCATTAGTGCTACAAATGTAGATTCTGCGTATATTTTGGTAGCAAGTTTTGCGGCTGTGTCGGCATTATTTGTGCTTCCTACATATCCTACGCTACTTGGAGCGGTGCAAATGGACGACACCGGCTCTACACGCATTGGCAAATTTGTTTTCAATCATAGCTTCATACTGCCGGGTATTATAGCGGTTGTGTTTGCGGTGGCTTTGGGCTTTGTTGTTGCACCAATGTTTGCTTAAAACACCCATTTAATTTAAAGTTTTGGGCTTATTGCGAGATGAGCCTAGCTTAAAAATAGAATCTATTGTTGCGATTCTAAAATACAAAATCTTGTATAAATACGCTTGATTTTATCGCCTACATGTAATGTGAGACATAATGGCTAAGGATACATAATGATTGTAAGGTTAAAGGGAAATATAGAAAAGCTTTTGCCAACAGGTGTAGAGCTAGAAGTCTCTGGCGTTACTTATATGGTTGAGATTTCACTACTTACAAGTGCTGCTTTACAGAATAAAACACATGTAACACTTGAGATTGCTGAGATTATCCGCGAAGATTCCCATTTGTTGTATGGATTTGAGACACGCAGAGAGCGAGAGGTATTTTTGCAACTCTTAAAGGTCAATGGTGTAGGCGCAAAAATTGCTTTAATGATTCTATCAAGCTATTCTGTGGAGCAGTTTCTTGCTATCGTGCGGACAAACAACCTTGCTGCATTAAAGAGTGTAAAGGGCATTGGTGCAAAGGTTGCTGGAAAAATCATGCTTGAATTAGCTGGATATACTCAAAGTATACAAACCCCAAATAATGTAAATGTGCAATTAGCCCATGAAGCTTTAGTCGCACTAGGCTTTAAAGATACGCAAATCACACAAGCCCTGCAAGGATTAAGCAATGAGATATTGCAAATGCCACCAAATGATATGGTAAAAGCCATATTGCAAACATTGGGTAAAAGCTAGATTCTATATACATATTTTAATGTTTCAATGATTTGTAACTATTACCTACTTTTTATAAAATTTGCTTGAATTTGTTTTTTTTTTTTTGTTAAAATCACATGAGTATTTTTATTTGCTATTGCAAATATTTATCTTTTTTGGAGTGAGTGTAATGAGTGGTAAAAATTGGGGAATGAAATTAAAGGGCAAAGCTTTTATATTAAGTGGTATTTTGCTAAAACGAGTGCAGACAAAACACTTATATGCGTCTGTATTTGGAACTACGCTATTGCTGTGTAATGTAGGGTATGGCAAGGAGCAAAGGTTGGGAGCCGGAGGACAACGTTCTTGGACTGCTGCTTGTGATTGGTTTTGGTGTCATCTCGGTGGGGGTGCAACTTCAGACACATTGCATATTGCTAATGGGAATCAAAGTGGTAGTTTCACCTTTACAAGTATTGATTTGAGGACAAATAACTTTGGTGGCAGCGTAGATCTTAATATAAAATCAGAAAAACCTTGGGAAGGCAAAATTACAATACACGATATTTATACTTCCCATACAGGTGTAGTAGGCTTTAATGGAAATGTCAATATTAATGTAGATACAAAAATTGGTGGTCTAGCACATAACAATAAAGGCGGTGGCACTAGACTGAATGTTGTTGTTGGTGCAGATAATGGTGCTTATAAAAAAAATTTACATATAGACAGAGTGTCTTTTAATCAAAATGGGCTTGCTGGTTCTCAAGGGGTAATAAATCTATATGCAAACAATATCAATATAGGCAAGGCAGCTGGTAGATTATCGCAGGTTTTAAATGTCAATGCGGACGGCAGTATCGTTGCAGATGATGTGTATTTTGATGGTATTGGTGGGGTTGGTGGCTTTGCTGTGATTCCAAAAAGTGAGATAAAATTTAATGCAAAAGAAGGTGGTTTTATCTCACAAAGTATTAAAGGCATGGGACATTCTAATATCTTTGTTAATACAAAAAAAGATATAGTGGTAGGGAATGTCGGCTTTGCCGTTGATATTTGTATCACTCAAGCTTGTGCGGGTTGGATAGAGCTAAATAGTAAAGAGGGTGATGTTATCGTAAAAAGTGTAACTGGTGGCACAGCGAATGAAAGCGGTATTGGCTCATTTAATACACTTCAAATCAAAGGCAATAACTTCTATGCTGGTAAAGTAGAGGCAATCTCGTTAGTTACTTCGCTGAATAATAGCTATCTTGACTTGACAGGTGTAAAAAACACTACTTTCATTGATGATTTGCAATTTAGAAATGGCACACTCAAAGCAAAAAACTTCCATTTCAATAACTTCACTGTATGGAAAGCAAATGCAAATCGTGTGGGTTTTGAGCATCCAACTGATGGCAGTGCATATACAACCGTGAGTGAAAATATCGGTAAAAGCTTCATCAATAATCTGTCAATGGAAATAGGCACAAGTCATACAGCAGATTCTGCGGCTTTGTGGTTTAAAGGTGGCGGTGATATCCTAAATATCAACTTCGTTGCTGCAAGACCTACAAGCTATATAAACTTTGGGGATATTAAACAAGTAAATATCAACGAACTGAGTGCAATGGAAGCTGATATTTATATGAAAACAGGGATTTTTAACACCATTACAAACAAAAAAGGACAGACAATCATCACAAATGGTGCTTCAAAAATTGTAGCAAATGCCTTGAATGTAAATGAACTTTTACATATAAAAGATTCGAGTAAGCATAGTGGTGTGATGAATATTGAATTAAATGGCAATGAAGAGGTGAAACAAGACTTTGACAAATATCTCAAAGTAAGTGCAGATTCCAAAGACTTAAAAAATATGAGTGCTGATGAGATTAAAAAGCTTATAGAATCAAGTAAAAGTCAAAATAATAACACTAGTGGCACAAATACAGCAGACTATCAAAATGCAAGTGGTACATATGTAACTACAAGTGATGGTAAGCACTATCTCATCTTACCAGATATTATGACAAATGAGAATATTACAAATAGCACAGGACAAGTTGCAAATGGTGGTAATATCTTAATAGAGCAAACAACCCTTACAAAAGGTGCATTGAATAATTATGGAAAGATTCTAATCGATGATGGCTTTGTAGGTGGAGATAAACCAACCCTCTATCTTAAAGGTAATCTCAATAATTATAATGCAATAGATATAGGTGCAAATGGAACTATATCTGTTAGTGGGACATTTAACAATCAAGGAAGACTTATTTTTAGAATCCAATCTGATCCAAGTAATGCTACCACTGAAGTAAAAAATGGCAGTATGATTATAAGCGGTAATACAACATTTGATATATCACCTGGCACAGCAGGGGCCTTTCAAGCAGATATAGCAGATGCTGCTACATTGGCAAATCTAGGTAATAGCAGCAATAATGGTAAGCAATATAATCTAGTTACAGTAAATAATGGTGGTTCTATAAATTATACTTACACATATGGTGATTATACAACAACCTTTAGTAAAAATAACGGGAGTGCAAGTATTAGTACAACACATAAAGATGGCAACAGCGGTTGCAAGAACAATAACTGCCAAACCAATACTAGCAACGGAGGCACACAACAAGAAACCGACTT
>NZ_FZMS01000102.1 GCF_900198365.1 Helicobacter bilis
TAAAAAACCTGCCTGTGAGAGTGAAAAATATCTACCTGAACAAAGACTAGCATATTTTTTCATCGGGCTTGTGCTTTTGCTTTTAATCATTACCGGCTTAGTAAAAACTGCAAAAAATCTAGCCGGGTGGAATATAAGCGATAGCTTGTATCTATGGAGCGCGCAACTGCATAATCTTGGAATGTTTCTCATCATACTTGGAATCATCGGGCATTTAATGGCTTTTGTGTTTAAGGCAAATCGTCCGCTTTTAAGGGCAATGTTTAGTGGCAAGGTAGATTCAGCTTACATTGTGGAGCGACATAGCTTATGGCAAGAGGGCGTTAAAATGGCTAGGGATAAAGTAGCGGAAAACAATCTAGATTCTATAAGCTGTCATACTAAGCCTTTAGGCGAAGTATCTAAAGATTTAGAATCTACAAGAGATATTTCGCCTTTTTCGTAATGCTCAATATGACAAGATTCTAGAATCTAAAGAAAATGCACCCCAAAACCCTGCACCCACCCAAAGTGGTAGGGAATCTAGCATCTAAACACAATAAGGACTAAGCTATGCAAAATGTAAATACAGAATCTAGCGTAAAAGAGCCACGCAACGCTATTGCAGTAGAATCTAAACCTGCCATCTCGCCCATTGCAAACTTGCCTATCGCATTATTTGCTTCAGTTATGGGGATAGGTGGCTTAAGCCTTGTATTGAAAAAAGCAAGTGTGGTTTTTGGGAGCGTGGCACTTGCAAATGCGTCCTTTAATAACGGGGCAAACGCAGTGGAATCTACACTAGATTCTACTTCATCGTGGCAAGGGGTAATCGCACCATTTTTATGGTGGGGAGCGTATGGCTTTGCGGTGTTAGCAGTGGTTATTTTCGCCCTTTTGCTTGTGTGCTATGGTGCGAAAATACTCTATCATTTCAATGCGTTTAAAGCAGACTTAAAACATCAAGTCAAAATCAACTTCTTATCAAGCATTCCTATCAGTATGCTTATTATCGTGGCATTTTGGAGTGATTTGAGTAGCGGGGTGGATTTACTATGGCAAGGGATTTTGGGGCTATTTTATGCAGCAAGTGCTTTGCAACTCCTGCTTAGTTTATATGTGATGAGCTTTTGGTTTAAAGAAAGTATGAAAACTGCCTTGCTATCCCCTGCGTGGTTTATACCTATTTTATATCCGCACAGCAGCATCTATTTCTCTTTTATTATGCAAACTTGGATATCTAAAGATTAAGGCATGTGTATCACACTCTTTTTTACTCCAAAATAATGCTGTGGTACTATCTACTCCACCGCTTAGTAATACTAATCGCATGTTTTTACCCTGTAATATTCTGTATTTTTAGATTCTATCTAGATTCTATAAAAAATCGCCCTTGTCTATACAATTTGGGCGATTGGCTGAATTGTGATGGATAGTCATATCGCTTAGAAACTCATACCATCACAATTCAGCCAAAGCCACAGAACAACTGCTAGAATTTGTAGTTTTGTTTGCGTGCTCTGCTGATGTAGAATCTAGATTCCCCATCAAATCTTGGCGGATTGCAGGATTTAGGGCGTAATTTTTACAGAATCTAGAATCTAAAAATGACTTGTTGCGTTAAGTATAAGCAAACATCTGGTTCAATTTTAAAACAGATTTTTACCTATGATTTGCACGAACGAATCCCTTGCTTATATTTGCACAAATAACAATAATCTACAATCATTCTGCACTTCGTAAGTCCATTATGATTTTATGTGTGTTTGGTAATGGCATACAATGGCAAGAAATAATGTAAACCTACAATTATAACTATAACAAATCTTTTTTAAATCTAGTATTTTTGAGTTAAATGTGGAGTGTCGATTAGTTCGTGTGTATCGGTCATACAAAGACAGATATTTATTTGTCAAGATAAGATTGATTAAATGCTGTAATAAATGGTCTTAATTATTTTTCCATAAAGATATTAAAAGCAAATATACAACGAGGCAAGGCTACAATCACCTGAAATCTACAGAATCTATATGATAAGATAAGATTTTCTTAGATTGTCTTTGTTTGAGATATTCTAGGGTGAACTAGAGCCAAGATAGATTATAAAGCCACAGCCTACAATACTCATAATCCCAAGCATAGATTCTGAAACTTTAGCTACGCCTAAAATCACCGCAATGCTTACAGCGATAAGAATGAGTGAGCCTAGATTTGTCCCGCATATTGTCTTTAGGGCTTGTGTGCTTTTGCTTTTAGAATTTTGCTCTTTTAGCGTATTTTTTAGCACAAGGACAACCAACCTTGGTACAATACACTCAAATCCCCATGAAGTAAGGATATTTTAATATATTTATTTGTTTGAACTTTGGCTGCTAATAAGATAATTTTGTATCAATTATTATGGCATTAAAGATAGGAAACCATACACAATACCAAAGATTCCAACCATTATAAGCACGATGTCGCTAAGCTTTGTTATGAGCGTTTCAAATCGCTCTAGTTGTATCTTTTGAGAAATGTAGCTTATAAGAAGAAGCAAACTAAAATCAAGGGTTATCCACGATAGTGTAAGGATTGTAAGGCTAAGATAAATGGAGTGTGTTATACCCAAAAACTGCGGAAAAAAGGCGATAAAAAATAAAATATCTTTGGGGTTTGATAGGCTTAGAAGTAGTCCCTGTAAAAAGTATGGTTTGCTTTTAGAGTTTGTATTAAAGTGGTTATTCTCGTGTAAATTATTATGCTTTGTTATTTGGGAGTGTGTTTGTGCCTTTTTTGCTTTAAAAGTGTGGTAGAGCGAGCTAAATCCTAGATAAAAAATAAAACAAGAGCCAAGCAAACTCACAACCGATATAGCAAGATGTGAAACTTTAGCTACGCCTAAAATCACCGCAATACTTATAGCGATAAGAATGAGTGAGCCTAGATTTGTCCCGCAGATTGTAAAGAAGGCATTTTTCATAGGTTTATTAGTTTTAGAATCTTGTATGCTAATAGCATTTTTTATCACAAGGGCAACAACAGGACCGGGTGTAGCAATGAGTGCAATAATTGCCAAAATATACGCACTTAATATATCAAAATGTATCATCTTAATCCCTTTTTAGCTGAAAATCTAAATGGACAAACCTTGAATATTTCTCGCTCTTCTTGTAAAGTATATTGCCTCCATTCTCTATTATCTTCATCACCAAAAAATCCCAACTCTTTTGGAATAATACCATTATTATAATCTTTAACCCTTTCTCTAATTCGCTCTCTAACTCTAATGCCACTTTTTTTACTGCCACTTGCAACAAAATCAAAATTTTCTCTAGGATTTATCACAAATGCTATGTAAGCACCTAAATTTCTATTTTTATACATATCATGGTGCGGACAACTTACATTTATAAATAACTCAATATCCTGAAAGCAAAAACACCATTGCGGACTATCTGTATCAAGTGGAATATGGGAAGGATAGGGTTGTGTGTCATTGTCATGCAAGAATTGAATTTGCTTCCACGCAAAAACATGTTCTTTTTCCAATGTATCAAATTTCTGCTTAAAAAATATGACGAGTGGATTAGTAAGTCTATTTTTTATAGGTGTATTTTTCACAAAACTAATATATTCCATTAAGCCATTCAATAATAAGCTTTGCTTGTCATCAATAAATAAAAACAAAATACCCTTATTACAAAAAGCATTCAAAGCAAATAAGCAAGGAAATTGCTTATTAGTAAGCCTCATATAAAAATCATTTTTTGCCTTATATATCCAAGATTGGCTATTAGAATGGCTTTCTAGTTTTTCTTGTGTAATCAAATAGCTAAAAGTCATAACCTACCTCCAAATTTCATAAACTTATTTAAACATTGAGATGCTTTGACTATCAGTTACCTTTACTTGCAATCCTTTCAATCACCGCATTAAAGCTCTTGCTTGGTCGCATAACGCTTTCAGCCTTGCTATCATCAAATTTATAATATCCGCCTAGATCTACTTTCACGCCTTGAGCGGAGTTAAATTCAGTCCTAATAGAATCTTGCTTAGATTCTAGCTCATTAGCAATAGGCGTAAAGAATGCTGCAATACTAGAATCTGTGCTTTGATTTGCCAACGCCCTAGCAAAATACATCGCCAAGTAAAAATGGCTTGTGCGGTTGTCATCTTCGCCCACTTTGCGTGAGGGAGCTTTGTTATTATCAAGCCATTGTGAAGTCGCAGAATCTAGTGCGTCTGCTAGCACCTTTGCCTTAGGGCTATTTTGCTTTTGCGCGTAAAACTCTAGGCTTGCTTGCAAGGCTAAAAACTCGCCCAAGCTATCCCAACGCAAATGATTTTCTTCCACAAGCTGCTCTACCTGCTTTGGCGCACTGCCACCAGCCCCGGTTTCAAACATCGCCCCGCCATTTAGCATAGGCACGACTGAGAGCATTTTCGCACTTGTGCCAAGCTCTAAAATGGGGAAAAGATCAGTCAAATAATCACGCAAAACATTGCCTGTGATAGAAATGGCATTTTTACCAGCACGGATAAGTCGCAGGGATTCTAAACACGCTTCTTTTGGGGCTAAAATGGCTATGTCCTTGCCCTTTTCTTGTAGCCTTTTTTTGACTAAATCAATCATAATTTTATTACTAGCCCTCTTTTCATCAAGCCAGAAAATCGCCTTATCCCCTGTCAAATCCGCTCTTTCAATCCCTAAATCAATCCAGTTTTGCACCGCATCAAATTTTGCCTGATTAGCACGATAAATATCGCCTTTTTTCACGCTATGAGAAAGCAAAGTTGTGTCATTAGAATCCACAATAATAAACTCCCCATCATTTGGGGCTACAAAGGTTTTGTCGTGTGAGCCATACTCTTGGGCTTTTTTCGCCATTAAGCCTACATTGCTGACACTGCCTAAAGTCGCAGGATTCAGCACTCCATTAGCCTTTAAATCTTCAATCACAGCTTCATAAATAGTCGCATAAGTTTTATCAGGAATCACCGCGTTTGCATCGCATTCCTTGCCATCTTTATCCCATAATCTCGCACCATTTTTTAGCATAGCAGGCATTGAGGCATCTACAATCACATCGCTTGGGATATGCAGATTTGTAATGCCTTTGTCGGAATTTACCATAGAGATTTTGGCGGATTTTTCTAAAATCTCATTGTATTTCGCTAGAATTGTCGCTTTTTTGGGGCTAGATTCTATCTTTGCAAGCAGCTCACTCACGCCATTATTGGCATTCACACCTAGTGCTTCTAACTCGTCCTTAAACTCATCAAAAAGCTCCTTAAAATACGCCTTCACCGCATAGCCAAAAAGGATAGGATCGCTTACTTTCATCATCGTAGCTTTTAAATGCAGTGAAAAGAGTATGCCTTGCTTTTTGCAAGATTCAATTTGTTCTGTATAAAACTCGCTTAATTTCTGTGCGTCCATAAAGGTGGCATCTAGTATCTCATTTGCCTCTAGCTTTAGCCCATCTTTTAGCACCTTTTGTCCGCTAGAATCTTTGAAAATAATCTTTGCCGTTGTGGGAGATTCTATTAGCACTGCCTTTTCATTATCAAAGAAATCGCCCTCTTTCATATAGCTCACACAGCTTTTTGAGTTTTTATCAAAGGGCGTTACGCGGTAGGGATTTTTCTGTGCGTAGGATTTGACCGCATTGGTGCTACGGCGATCAGAATTACCTTGCCTTAAAACAGGATTAACCGCTGAGCCTAGCACTTTTTGGTATTTCTCTTTCACTGCCTTTTCTTGCTCGTTGCTTGGCTCATCTGGGAAATCTGGCACATTATAGCCCTTTGCTTGAAGCTCTTTAATGGCGTTTTTAAGCTGTGGAATTGAAGCGGAGATATTTGGGGTTTTAATGAGATTTGCATTTGGCGTTTTGACAAGCTCACCAAGCTGACTTAGGGCGTCTTCTACGCGTTGATTTGGGGCTAGATTCTCCGGGAATTGGGCTAAGATTCTAGCACTTAGCGAAATATCAGCAGTCTCTACTTTAATGTCGGCGTGATTAAGAAACGCCTTTGCGATAGGCAGAAATGAGTAGGTCGCTAGGGCTGGGGATTCATCTGTGAGTGTGTAAGTGATTTTCATTGTGTGTCCTTTTGTCGTGAAATTAAAAGTGTCTTTAGTATAGCAAAAATCATTATTTTTGGAATAATAGGCAAGATTTTTTTAAACTTTTGGTGTGATAAGGGCGGATAGGTAGCAATGCATAATAATTTGCTTGGTGAATAGATAGTTTTTGGATTTTTATCCAAATACGCACGGAATTATCTCGTTGAGCGAAGCAAAACATCTCAATAAAGAAACAAAGGTAAACCCTGCTAAAAACTTACACACATTGCGCCAAGAGCTAGAAGCCGAGCTAACACCAAAAATAAATATTCCAATAGAAAATAAGAATGATGGGCGAATAGCAATCATCACTAAAAAAGGCATAGAGAAAATAGAAAGCGATAAAGCTATACAAAAAAGCGTGGCAAATGGTTTTAGCGAACAAGAACATTTAACAATCGCAAAAAGATTAGATGAGTTATATCAGAATTCAGTGTTTAAGGAAACGCATAAGGATAAGAATAACCAACATGAAATCCAAATACACCGCTATATTTCAAGGGTTGATGATAACACAGAAGCCTTAATTACATTAAAAGAAACAAAAGAGGGAAAATATCAGGGGAATAGAATTTATACGCTAGAGTTAGATAGTGTCGCGAGGTTAAGCGGCTCAGACTCAACCACCCAAGCGACTAGGACACGGAGTCTTGACTCAGGAACGAATGGTCTGACCCTCGAACAGCCCCCCGCATTCCTATCCCACAATCCTACCCAAAAAACATTAACGCGTCAAGAAGCAGACGAACTTTTTTCACATTTTCAACAAGCAAATAAAAACTACGCACAAATAAAAGAGTCTTTAAACGACAAATTTGCCAAAGCCCTAACAAAAGGCATGAATAAAAAAGACTTAGATTCAAGACTTACAATAGAGCAGTGGAAACAAAGAGTATTAGACACACAATGGGGCGATAGTGTTAAAGGCTTAGAGAATACAATATTTAAAAACTTTAATCCAAGAATGCAAAAACATACACAAATGCTAACAATACTTAGGGCATTAGATAGAAATGTAAAGCTAAATGATGATTCTATGCCAATAGACTTTACTAAGATTTTAAGCGAAATGACACAGAAATATCTTACTTCATATACAAGGCAAAGTATTGCTAGCACCTAATAGGTGCGAGAGAGTAAGGGTAGAGGTGAGATAATAAGTAATGATTAATTGAAGTGGAAACATAGATAATATGTTATCATTATGGAATTTGAAATAAAGAGTTAAGAATGTTGTATCGTGCATGTGAAGTATGTGGTGAGAAGTTTAACTTGTTAATGGCAGAAGGCAGTGATAATGAACATAGCATTATATGGAAGTGTCCAAAATGTGGGACAAAATACAAGACACCACAAATAGATAAAAAGAAGTTATATATGCTTATGATACCACTTGCTATTGCATGTATTCCTACATATATCTTCTTGCGACATTATTTGGATATAAGTGCTTTATTTAGTCAAGTAATAGGTATAGGTGTTTTTTATCTTGGTTGCGATTATCGTGCTAAATCAGGTTAAAAATCTTAAATTTGAAAAGATAGATGAAAGTGATACAGGGAACACAAATGAACAATCATCTAAACATTCAAAATAAACCAAAATTTATATCACCAGCACATATAGGCTACAATTCTACTATAACACTTGAAGTTTTAAAGCCACAAGATGCCAATCAATACAGGCTAACAAATGTTATACAAATGCAAGTAGCAGATTTGCAATTAGCCTCGCAAATATTTTTTAATCAAAAAGAAGTTGCATCGCAATCAAAATATATTTTTACATTAGATAAAAGAACACAAATAGCACTAGAGTGCAATAGCAAGAAAGAAGAGGGTAACATTAAGGGGATAACGCAAGAAGCTTTCCATAATGCCATATCGCCCATCTTGCCAAACAAACAAGAAACCTTAGATATAAACGCGATTATGGTAGAGTTGGCTTCATTTTTAAGTGAAAAAGATATACAAAAAAGCATAAGTAAAATTGATGATAGATTTAATGAAATAAAAAGGAAACCACATATCCATCTGATTTAAAATTGTTTAAGTGTAGATTTCAAACGCTTTCTTCGCACATATCTTCAGTTCGCATAACCGTCAAAGACAGAGACTCTAAGGCTGCTTGTTATTTAAGCATTAAGCAAAAAGATCCCTTTTTTAGAATCTTTAGGCTGCTTATCTTATTGCCAAATCAACACTAGTTTTTAGATTCTATAATTTTACAAGGTTGGCATACTATTTGCTTAGCTTTAAGGAAATTTTAATACAAGGATGCGTTATGGACAAGATGTTGCAAACTTTTAAGAAGCATTTAGGTGGCTTAGATAATATCGAAGATATTATGATGAATGCAGTGCCGCAAAGCAAAATGCAAACACATCGTTTTGGTGAGGGAATAAAGGCTGCTAATGAGCTTGTAGGCTGTCTGCAAGTGTTAAGTGCAAAACTAAATAAACTACAAACTATCGTCTCAAAGATAGAGTTTAGCCTAGAAGAAGATCCTACAAATCCAGCAAATGTGAATATGAGTGAGATCCTTCTCTCACAAGCTAGAGATTTGATAACAAATACGCGTTTTATCGATAGAGATTTGTTTGATACAGAGCTTAGTGCATCGATGGGGACACATAGCGTCTCTTTCGAGATGGCAAATCCCATGCCACTTTTAAATGCTAAAGATTTTCAGTCATTGCATCAATACATAGACGCTAAGAAAGAAGAGATTATGGCGTGTATGGAAGCAATCCGAGCGTTAAATGAAGTAAATGTAGCAACAAGCGATGTTTCTATGACTAATCTGCGTGGAAAAACTATCGGCGAAGCGTTAAGAAATAGCGGATTTTAGATTACGCTTTACTTCTAGATTCCAAATTTCTATAACCACCCAGCTAAAATAAGCAAATAAAAACATATGAAAAGCTATGTTAGCTCGACTTATAATTTGCGAAGTTTTATTTTGTTTTAGCATAAAACTTAATAAAGGCTTTAAACTCTCATAAATTCTAAATGAAATTCTACTCTTTTATAAGTCTTGCATGTATTCTATTTAATTGCTAAATCTCCTATTCTCTAACTTTAAATCCTTTTTTGATATTTAAAACAATGTTGCAAATTTTTACACAAAGTTTTTTGTGTGGTTGAGTACCCTAATATGAACGCTTTTGTGTGTGTAATCTGTTCAATTAGCATAAAACTTTGTAGTTTTGCCTTATTGCTATATGACAAACAATAACATAAAGCAATAAAACTTTAATAAAAAAGGATTTACATGTTGGTTTTTACCAAAGACTTCAGCGAAAAAAGAGAGTTTAAGCCACACCCC
>NZ_FZMS01000097.1 GCF_900198365.1 Helicobacter bilis
CAAAAGGAACACAACGGGCTTAAAATCCGCTTTATGTGTGTTTTTATGCCAAAGCAGTTTTAAAGGCGAGTTAGTAGAGTTTGGAACAATAGAAGCAAGTAAAATTAGCTATATATCAAACCACAAAAGCTTTAAAAAGCATAATGACATACAAGCCTTGCTAAAACATGTAAAAGAACAAGAGCCTATAACATGCTATTTTGAAAAGTGCATAAATACTAAACATTGCGTATTGTTAGACAACAAGAAAGGGGCATAACATGCTACAACAACACATCAAAACACTAGAGAGAGCAAAGGGCGGAGTCTTGCGAGTTATTGACAGCTTACAAGAGCCTATAACAGAATTTTACGAAGTTACACTACTACAACAAGAGCAAGGGGCATTATATACGCTTGTTAGTGTAGGAAGCGTGGAAACAGCAACCAAGAATCTAACCAAAGCCGAGCAAACCGCTTTAATCTTAATGCGTGAAACAGGGCTAAAACATGCGATTATTAAGAACGCCAACGAGAAGCACAGAGTCGGACTCGACCATAAACAAGGGCTTATTAAGTGGTAAGCCCACGCTAAAAAATCGGCGTAAATGAATTATTTGTTATAGTTGCCTTGCTACGCAAGGCAGAGATTAAAAAGTTTTTTAATTATTATTAAGTGTTAAATTAATATTAATTAAAAAATAAATAAGTGTTTAAAAAGGAAAGGATAAAAAATGTTACTAAGTGAAGTTTTAGAAAATGAAGATTTAAGATTAAATGCAGAAGCATTAGAAACGATAGCGGATAATTATCCCATTTTATTGAGTTTGCAAAGGTTAGATTGTGAAGTAGAAATACAAAACAGAAAAAATTATTCACATTTTGGCACAGAGCAAGAAAGGGCAGAAATGATAAAAGAGCTAGAAAAGAAAAAAAGAGAGTCAAGAGCTAGATTTTAATTTTCTAAAAGAAGAGTTAGAAACCTTGCAATACCCAATAAGCGACACAGGGCATGTGTTATGTTATCTTTATTATGCGGAAAAACTCTATGATGAAAACGAAAAAGAGATAAGCGAATATTTTGACAATCTTTGCAATGAATGCGACACAAGCGGAACAGATTTTATAAAAATGAGTGTTACAGAGATTCTGAACTCACCAAGCATAGCAAAAAATAGAATCATAGAGGGCTATTTACAAAGCCTAGCAAATGAATTAATGGATTATGAAATAAGCGAAAATGATTTAGAATCACAAGACAGCAAAACAGAATAAAGGAGACAAAATGAAAACTATTTTTTATATACGCAATGTAATGCAAAATGATTATTCAATGCAGATTTTAAAAAAGCTATTTTGTGAAAAGGATATTATTTTTTGCTTATCAGTGCTTTATCCAACATATCAAAAAGAATCAGCACAAAAGCTTAACGAGCTAATAGAAAACGAGTTAGCAAGGACAAGGGCAGAATCTCAAAATATAGATATATTAGAGATAACAAGAAAACATTTAAAAAACATAATGTGTATATTACCAAATAAGGAGTAAAACACATGAGAACAAAATATCAAATTATTGATTGTTTTGTAGCAGAACAATTAGAGGGCGAATATTACAGCGGATTTACACGCAGTAGAGTTTTTGTAAGCATAAGTTTAAAAGACATGATTAACTATCTAGCAAAGACATACAAAGAAGCGGAGCTAGACAGCAGAGACAGCAAAAAAAGAATATACGAACATTTTACAAGGAATAATAATCGTATATTTTTGGATAGCAAAAACAGCGACATAACAGAACTAACAATCCATAAAGAAAAAATGTTAGTGAATGATAAAAACGAATTTTCATCACTTGAATTTTACATAGCCGATGAAATCGTAGAAATAGAGTAATGAAACCAAAAGAAAGGAAAAAGACATGCAACAATATGAAATAATCGAATCTAGCATAATAGATTCTATGCAATCACTAGATAACATTTTTTCAAATGAATTTTGCAAAGTAAGCATATTACAGCAAGAAAAGGTAATTAAAGGCATAAGCCAAGAGCTAGAAAGGTTAAAAGATACTTTAGAGCAAAACAAGCTTGATTTTTTAGAAAGACAAGCCGAGCCAACAAGCTTTGAATATGGCAAAACTGAATTTTATTCTATAAAAATCTGGAATGAAATCAACAACACAACGCTAGAAAGTATTTTTATATTACAGCTTAATATCAAAGAAACAAAAAAGCTTTGAAAAAAGCGGAATACATACTAAATAGCACAGGCTTTAATCATGCAATGATTTTTAATTGCAATGAAAGCTTACAAATAGAGAGAAAGGGCGAGAATGTAGAAATTGTTAGACATTTTGAAAAGCAAAGCAGAAACAAAGGGACAAGCAGGGCAGAAAGCAAAGCGGAAGCAGGGCTAAAAACACCACGCAACCCAGCCCCACCCAAGTTTTTGTGAATAGGTAAAAGTGTTTTATGATACTTTATAATCTTTTATGATGAAATATCATAAATAAACATGAATTAACATAAATTAACATGAAAGGAAACACATGCAAACATTGACAAAAAGGCAACAAGAAAACGAAATCATAAAAGCATTTAAAGAGAGAATGCAAGAGAGTGTAAAGAGTTTTAAAAATCCAATTATGCGAGAAATATACCTAGATAATATTTTATTGCAAACAGACTCAATAAGGCTACATAAAAAGGGAATGATGAGTAAATATGTTTATACCAATTTCATAAACATATTAAACGAACTTAAAGAAGCAAATTAACAAGAAAGGATTAACAGATGAGTATATGCTACAAAGAAAGATTAGACAAAAAAGCAAGAGACAGGTTAATTAAAGACATAGAGTATTTTATAACAGAAAGAAAAAAGTTAAGTAGCTTTTATAAAGGTATAAAGGAAGTTATCTTTGAAAAAAGCAAGTTAAGAACCTACTATGATTATAAGGCAGGACTATTTTACTTTACATATAAAGGATAAACAATAAAAGACAAAGATACCTTTAAATGGCATTCAATAAATGATTTTGGATATTTTTACCATGATACAGCTATCCAAATAATAGATTTTTTGCAAAATATGAAAACAACAAGAAAGGATTAAAACATGCAAATTTTTATACCAACAGCAATTTTTAAATGCAAAGTAGAAAAAAAACGAATTTAACAGCTATAAAACCTTACATATCACAAAAGAATATGTAATTTTTACAAATAGCAAAGTGTTAGTTAAAGTATATTGTAATAACAGCCAATTAGAATGCGATGAGTTAAACCTTGATTTTTACAGCCTTAAAAACTTAATCAAAGTAGGCAGTAAAAAAAGTGGAGAAATATCCTTTAATGCAAACATAAAAGAACATGAAGTAGAAATCATGTATAAAAGCGATAAAGGGATTATAAGCGGTAAAGTAGAAAGATTTAAAGAATATGTAGATTATAAAAACATATATGATAAATTCCAATACGCATATAAAGCCAAATTATCAAGTGAATTTAGCAAACTTGCATTATTTGATAACTTTGCAAAAAAGGTTATTGAATTTAAAGATAATCTTATAACAGCAAAAATAGGTAATGCAATAATTGCAAAGCAAAAAGAGAATATAGACAGCACCGAGCTTAAAGGGACAACAATCGCATTGCAAACAAGCAAAAATTCAATGATAACCCTAGACACAAAGAAAGAAGCAACATGGTATTTTAAAAATGACACAATGCCTTATAGGATTATACAGCACGACTTAGAAAATACCATTGACATAGTAGAAATGCCAATTATTAAATAATACAAGTTTAAAGAGAAAGGATACAACATGAAAGTAGAAAACATTGCAAAGACTTACAACACATTGACAAAGTATATAAGAGACACAATTTTTAGCATCAGCGGACAACGAAATATAATTTATAAAGTAAAAAATAAGTTTTATTTTATAAGCGAAAAAGATAATACTTGCAAGTGTGTTTGTGAAGTAGATTCTAGCTTTTTAGAATGTATAGATACAAACTTAAAAGAAAATGTTATTTTTAGTGATTTTATAATTAGTGATTATGATATAGAAACACAATTAAAAGAACATAACAGCGAACATGTATTTGCAATATTTGATTTTTTAGTGGCAGAGATAGACAGACAAGACCTATTAGAAAGTAGTTTTTTTTAATTTTTGCATTCATCAAATTGAAAGAGAAAATAATATTGTTTATAGTGCAAGTGAAACAGATTCTAGCATAGATACAAATATGCAAGAAGCACAAGAAGCAGACACAGAGCCAACAGAAGCAGACTTTAATGCAGAAAACACAGAATCTAGCATTAAAGACAATGAAACAGACATGCAGACACTCAAACAATTTAATGAGTATAAAGAGTTTATGGAATTAACAGATAAAATAGAGAATGTTAATCATATAATAAAACAACTACAAAATTATCTCACAAGGCTTGAAAATGGAGAATATTACAAAAAGGAGATTAAAGAAAGAACAGATGAGCTAAATTTTAGAAAAAAGTAGTAAAAAGTGCTATAAAGGAACACGCACAAAAGCAAACAGAAAAATCAAAAGAGATATTAGAATTTTGGAAAGAACAACTAAAAATTGAAAGAAAGGCAGTAAGAGGGTGGGCTAACAAGGAAGCAGTGCAAGAGTATATTAAAAATGAGATACAAAGCACACAAAAATATTTAATGCAGTATAAGCATAAAAAGCAAAATTGTATAGAAAGAATGCAAGAATTACCATGCAATAAAGCGGTAATGAATTATATGCTTGAGAATCTAAGAGCTAAAACACCATTAAGGCATACATTTGCACCATTGCCATTATACACAGAAAGGCTAAAAGAACAAGGCTATAAAGAATATGAATTAAAAGACACCACAATATATTTTAGTGAAACAAAAGATAAAGAATATATTAATATAGATACAAACTTAAATGTAAGGTTTTTTGATTTTAATGGAGTAGAAATAGTCTTAGAAAGTGATAAAGTGTTTAGTATTAACTTGCTTGAAAATATTAAAGAATATATGCGTAAAAATATCATAGACATAGATAAAGCAGAGTTTAATACAAACACAGAAAACAAATATATAAACGAAATGCAATCCCTTATTAAAGAAGCTAATACCACAGATAAAGACACAATAGAAAAGATTATGTGTTTAAAAGATAATATAAGTAGACATGTTAAAAAGCAAACATTACTAACTTTTAGCATGAAAAACATATCTTTATCACACAAACAGCATAAAAGCTTTACAGACTACAAGCATATAAATAGCTTTAATAGTGTAATTGAAAAAAGGGTTATAAAAGCAACTATTGCAAAGGAGAGAAGCCCACCAAAAGCGAGAGCTAAAAGCGGAGCTAAAAACACCACGCAACCCAGCCCCACCCAAGTTTTTGTGAGTAGGTAAAAGTATTTTATGATATTTTATAATCTTTTATGATTAATTATCATAAATAGACATGATTTAAAATAGATAATAGTGTTTTAAGATTAAAAATGTTATTTTAATGTTAAAGATGATATTTTGCATTAAAATAATGTTTTTAACATTATATTTCATATTAAAGGATATACAATGATTATTGCAGTAGCAAATGAAAAAGGCGGTAGTGGAAAGACTACTTTGAGTGTGAATCTAGCTATACAATTTAGCATGGATAAAAAGGAAGTGTTATTGTTAGATACAGACCCACAAAGAAGCAGTGAAGCTTTTTGTAATGTGAGAGCTAATGAGAATAAAGAATTATCTTTTCATTGCTTATCAAAAATAGGTGATTCATTAGCAAGGGAAGTAAAAAGCTTAGAATCTAAATATGACATTATCATCATAGATACAGGCGGTAGAGATTCTAAGGAAATGCGACTAGCCCTAACAATAGCAGATATTGTATTAATACCTCTTATCCCTAGTCAATATGATATTATGGTATTAAGTAAGATGAATGAGATATACGAACAAGCAAGAATGTTTAATCAGCAATCAAAAGCTTATATTATTGTTACTAAAGCTAGTCCTAATCCATTCTTACAAAAAAAGGTAGATAATCTAAAAACATACATTAAAGAACAAAAATTAGAGAATCTATCTTTAATGGATTCAGTAATATATGAGAGAGAGGCATATAGAAATGCAGTAGAATATGGCATGGGGATAACAGAGTTTTGTAATAAAAGTGATAAGGCATATACAGATTTTATGAGTTTGTATAAAGAAATACATAACAACATGAAATGATTTAAAATAAATCATAATGTTTTATGTTAAAATAACATGATTTAACATGTTTTAATATAAATTATGAGAAAGGATACACATGGCTTTAATAATTGAAAATGTAAAAAAAGAATATGTGGAAGCATTTCAAGGATTAGCAAATGGTGTTAAAGCAAATATGAAAACACTTGTAGAATGTGATAACAACAATGCTACTACACAAGGCACAAATGATGAAGTAAGTCATATAGATAAGATAAATCATATAAATGAAAATCTTACAGAAAATGGCTATGAAACATTATTGGAATCACAAACACAAACAGGCGAAAGGATAGAAAATGTTTAAAAGTGTAAATCTAAATCAAAAGATAGAAAATGTAGATAATGATAAATTACAAGAATTTATCAACAATGCAAGTGGGAGTGAGCCTACTAGAAAAGTAGGTGGTATAAAAAAAGGCATGAAACTCAAAGATGAGAAAGATAAAAGAGTAAAACATGTAGCAATCTATCTCACACAAGAGGAGCATGACTATTTAAAGAATATTGCTAAATCATATAGAATGACAATAGCAGAGTATTCAAGGACTAAGCTTTTAACAGATGATAAGCCAATAGAGATTATTTAAGAAATAAAGGACAAAAAATGGAGACAAGGAAAAAAATAAAGGTGGCAGACCTAGAAAAGAACCTACATTTAATCGTAGCTTTAGAATTAACCAAGAATTGAAAGAATTTTGCGAGAGCCTTACAACACAAACCAATTTATTCAAGATTTAATTGTTAAAAGCAAGGAACACAAATCATTCATTAATAATAAAGCCGAGCAAGGAAACAAAGACCAGCCAAGTCTATTTTAAAGGCAAGCGCTAAATATCATATATTTTGGCGTTCAATACCTTTATTTTTATCATTTTGCAATGCGGTTTAGATTCTATTGTTGGAATCTTTTGCAGTATCTTTTATAGAATCTTTTTTAGCATAAATGTTATAACCATATTCCTTGTTGAGATAAGCTTTAAACACACTAATTTACCTTAGAATATCTATATTCAAATTGACAAATCTTACCACATGAAGTAAGGCTGATTAAACCCAATGGGAATCCCAATTTGTTTGCAATCTTATACTTCTTATGCGTATAATTTTATCACAAACACATTTTATAGTATCATATTATAAAAATTTGTAAAAATTTATACATAGGCATTTTATGTTATCCTACATTTTTAAGAGAATCTTTTTAGTTATACCTACCTTGCTTGGTATTATCACGCTTAATTTTTTCATCATTCAGTTAGCACCCGGTGGTCCTGTGGAACAAATGAGTGCAAGGCTTACAAATACTCTGCAAGGTGAGAGTAATGCTGGGAGTATAAGGCTATCAAGCTATCAAGGTGCAAAGGGGCTTGATTCTGCTCTCATTACGCAATTAAAGGAAATGTATGGCTTTGATAAGCCTATTTTGGAGAGATTTTTTATCATGCTGAAAAATTATATGCGATTTGATTTTGGAGAGAGTTTTTATAGGGAAGCTCGTGTGCTTGATATCATTAAAGAAAAGTTGCCTGTATCAATCACACTTGGAATCTTTAGCACACTCATTATCTATCTTATAAGCATTCCGCTTGGCATCATAAAAGCATTGTATAACAATAGCTTATTTGATACTTTTACTAGTGTTTGCATTACGCTATTGTATTCTATCCCGCCATTTTTATTTGCTATTTTGCTGATTGTCCTATTTGCTGGGGGAAGTTTTTGGGATATATTTCCACTGAAAGATTTAGTTAGTCAAAATTTTCATGAGATGGGTTTGTGGGAGAAGATAAAAGATCTTTTATGGCATATTATTCTGCCGCTTATTTGCATTTGTGTTGGCGGGTTTGCAAGTCTTACTTTACTTGTTAAAAACTCATTTCTTGATGAGATGAATAAGGGTTATGTGCTACTTGCAAGAAGTAAGGGGGCAAGTAATATGCGTGTGCTGTATCTGCATATATTTCGCAATGCCATGCTACTACTTATTACGCTTTTCCCTGCTACTTTTATTGGTATGTTTTTTAGCTCTAATCTGTTGATAGAGATTATTTTTAATCTCGATGGGCTTGGGCTGCTTGGCTATGACAGCGTGATTACTAGAGATTATCCTGTTGTGTTTGGCACACTTTTTATTTTTACGCTTATTGGCTTATTTGCAAATATTATTGGCGATTTGCTTTATATGGTTGTTGATCCGCGTATAGATTTTGATAGGGCGTAGATTCTAAAAGGATAATAATGCAGTATTTTATCTATCAAGAAAACACAGCACAATCTAAAGAAGAGAGTGCATTTGAATGTAAAGGCTCAAAGTTTATAGCCTTGCTTTTCCCACTTGATATAGCTACAAATACAACTCTAGATTCTAATCAAATATTAAGAAATGACATATTAGCAAAGCTTCAAGCCGCACATAAAAAAGCAGTGCATTTTGTATGGGCGTTTAGAATCTTAAATGAATATCAGCAAATAATAGAGGGCAGTAGCGATGATGGCGAACCTAAAGGAAGTGCTGGAGTGCCTATGCTTGAAGTCTTGCGTGGTAAAGGCTTAATCAATATCTTTTGTGTTTGCATACGCTATTTTGGTGGCACAAAGCTTGGCGTGGGAGGATTAGTGAGAGCATATACACAAGCGACATTGCAAACTATCACATCGCTTGAAAATCTAGGACAAATCCTGCCCTATCAAGCTAAAGATACCATAAGCATTCATGTAAAAAGCAGTGCGTATAATAAAATCCTGCATTTAGCTACACAACACAAACTTGAAGTGATTGATAGAGAGTTTCTACAAACTAGCATTACACTGCAACTACAAGGGAGTGCTACAAATTTAGAAAATTTTTCAAAAGAGTATAAGAATCTTTATTATGATAGATTCTAGTAAGGCTAAGATTCTATAAAAAATTTTAATTTTACGGATTACTTTAATTGGTATGAACGCATAGATTAAGGCTTTATTGATAAACAAGAAAAGCAAGGGATATTGCATTAAGATTCTATAAAATGGATTTTTAGCTAAAAAAACTTAGCGTGCAAAAAATGTTTTATTAGTTTAAACAATATTTTACAAAAAAGATTCTATTAAACAAGTTTTCTATATGGCAAGATTCTATAACTTAAACAGATAAAAAACATGAAATACAAAATCTTTAAAGCCTCTATTATTCATAACTCTTGCATATTTCTGCAAAAATAGATTCTAAATTTTTAATATAATCACTACTCATAGGGTTAATAAGAATGACTTTAGCCCCCATAGTCTTTGCAAGTGTTGCTATATCTTTATTATTACTCTCAGCAAAGACTTTTTTAATCCCTGCTTTTTTACCAAAATCAGCAAGACCTAGAATCTCTTTCATACCATAGGTTTTTCCATGCTGCTCTAGGGCGTGTTCTATTAATCCATATTCAGCAGCCGCTTTATCAAATAATGGGTGAAAAACTATGAAGTCTTTATGTGGCATTTTCTCTAAATGCGATTTTATTTTCCGCTCTAAAATCTCTATTGCATGGTATATTTCCTTTGCATTTTCAGCATAAAAACTCGCATTTTGCGGATCTTTTGAAGCTAATGCAATGGTAATAATGTTTGTAATCTCCCTTGCATTCTCGATACTAAGCCATAGGTGCATTTGATCCTTTTTGTCTAGGTCTTCATGCAGCATTACAATCTCTAATGTATTTTGCTGTTTATTTGCCTTTAGAATCTTTGGTAGCCATATATTTTCAAAAGGCATGCCTATACCGATAAATATATCGCTATTTGCTAGAGTTTGCATGTCTTTAAAGCTTGACTCGTAAGTCTCTGCATTTTTATTTTGTGGCACGATGATGTGAATATCTGCCCTAGATTTTGCGATCCCTTGCACGAAAAACGAGAGTGGTGGGATACTCACACTCACTTGTAATTTCTTTGCGTATAAAAGATGACACACGCTACACATTGTGATAATAACAATTAAAAACTTTTTCATACATAACCCCTAGCCTTGCTACATGAATGGAATCTGCTATAATACTACAAAATTTAAAGATTCACACATAAAAACGGAGTTTTACATGAATATAGCAATCACTGGAGGTGGCACAGGCGGACATTTAGCAATAGCAAGGGCATTGGGCGAAGAATGCAAAAAGCAAGGCATCACTACACTCTATATAGGTGGGACAAGGGGGCAAGACAAGCAGTGGTTTGATAATGAAAGCACACCTTTTACACATATTGCATTTTTAGATTCTACACCGGTGGTTAATCAAAGCTTTTTTGGTAAATGGAGTGCGTTAGCAAAAAATATTACAGAATCTCTAAAAGCAAAAAAGCTTTTAAAAGAACATAATATTAATGCGTGTATTAGTGTCGGTGGATTTAGTGCTGCAACGGGGAGTTTTGGGGCGATTTTTAGCAGGATTCCATTTTTTATACACGAGCAGAATGCGTGTATGGGATCTCTAAATAAGCTTTTAAAGCCATTTGCAAAAAGCTTTTTCTCAAGTTTTGAGTATCCTAATGTTACCCTTGCGCCTTATCCTATTAATAGCGATTTTTTTATTAAGCAAAGAGAGAGAGATACGCTTAAAACTATCGCCTTTTTTGGTGGTTCTCAAGGTGCAAAAGCGATTAATGAACTAGCATTAAATCTTGCCCCCTTACTTAAAGAGAAAAATATAAAAATCCTGCATCAAGCAGGAAAAATAGATTATGAAAACACTTATAAAGCCTATGTTGAAAAGGGCTTCAATTTAGCAGATTCCATGCAGGATTTTAAAAGTGGTGAGAAAGATATATTCGTATTTGATTTTAGCAAGGATATGGCAGAGCTTATGAATATGGCTGATTTTTGCATTAGTCGTGCTGGGGCTTCAAGTCTTTGGGAGCTTGTGAGCAATGGTTTGCCAACACTTTTTATCCCTTACCCACACGCTGCCAAAAATCATCAATATTTTAACGCAAAGAGTCTTATTGATCAAAACTTAGCTTTGCTTTATACGCAAGAGGAAATACTACATCTTGAGAGTAATGACCTGATAAATACAATATTGCAGGTCAATCTCTCTGAAATCTCTCAATCACTTATGCGTATGGCACAGCAAGATGGTGCGAAATGCATTATTGATAACATCAATCAATATTTTATACAGAAGTAACATGAATAATAATTTGCTTATTATCTGTAATGTGATAGATAATTTTATATAACTATATATGTTTTGATAATCTTGTCGCATATGAAAGATAAATAAAAGTTTATATATTTGCACAATCATCTGTTTGAAATGCTATGGTTTTGCATATAGTATCTTACAATTTATCTTTGCTATAATTGTGAGATATGGTAGCCTTGAATGCTATTTTAGAATCTTTTAATGCAAACAAAAACTATGCATTGCATTTGATAATAGCTACATAACTCCAACTTTAGTAGGCGTAGAAAATCGATTGTATAGATTGATATAAAAAAAGTTGAGTTACATCACGGATAAATTTCCCATCATACCTAAACTTTCATGTTCTAAAATATGACAATGAAACATATAAATTCCTTTGAAGCTTTGCTTCATTCTGAGCCTTATGCTTTCATTTGGACGCACATTAATGCTATCTTGCAATGCTCTAAATTCTATCTTTTCATTTGTAGTTCCCACTTTTTTTTCAATAACTTCAAATTGTGTGCCATGTATGTGAAAAGGGTGATCCATGTGCGATTTATTTGTAACGACAATATCATATATTGCCCCCATTTTTACATGAAAATCAATACGATTCATATCAAACACCTTATTATTGATTAGGAACATGGTGGCTAGATTCTTTTTTAATTCTTCTTTGTTTTGTGTGCTAAGATTATGCATTTTTGAATGGTCTTCACTCATAGTTATTTCAATTTGTTGTGTTGGGGGTTGTAATTTAGGCAATAAACGTAAGCTTTTTGGCAATCTTGATTCATTGTACTCTGCATTTAGTTTAATATTGGCAAGCTCTAATATTTTTGGTTCATTCTTTGGTATCATTTTATCTCTATCATAAAAATGGCTTATTAACTTAAAATCCCCTTTCTTAACATTTTTGATAAATATCTCAACTCTTGATGCTGGACTTATAAGTAGCTGTTTTCTTTCAATTGGTTTTTCTATTAATCCACCATCCGTGCCTACAAGTATAAAACTTGAACCTTGCAATTCTAGATTCAGATATCTTGCAGAGCAAGCATTATAAATGCGGATTCGTTGCATAGAATCTATTGTAATTTGTGGTTTATATTCCCCATTAATAAGCACAAACTCACCCTCTCTACCATCAAGCCAATCGCTTAATGCGTTTGCTGGAATTTGTGCGTTAGAATCAAGTCGTAAATCAGTGATAAACCAATCAGATTCCACAAACTCCTTCAAAGGATTACTGTGAGATTTTACGACAAATGCTCCTGCTAATCCCATATAAACTTGTTGTGCAGTGGTATTGTGTGGGTGTGGATGATACCAGTAAGTCCCTGCACAATCATTTGGTAACTTAAACTCATATGTTCTGTATCCATTTGCAGGTATTATATCCATAGGATTGCCATCTTGACTTGGTGGGATAGGAAGACCATGCCAATGGATTGTAGTTGGTTCGTTTAAACTATTTTTTACCTCTATCTTGACTACATCATTTTCATATACCTCAATTTTTGGTGCAACCATGCTTTGTGTTTTTGCGTGCATGTCTTTATATGTATAGCATCTTGTCTTTTTCCCTTTGATTAATTCTACTTTTGTTTCCTTTATTTCAAGTTTTGCATGAAAGAAACCCTTTTTATTGCTTGTATTAGATAATAAGGCTAATGGTTTGTGTATGTTGTGTTGAGGAAAATATGTTTCTTCAAATAGGGCTAGTTTTTCATCCTCAAGTGTGATAAATGATGTATTAAGATGTTCTTCATTCGTATTGCTACTCATTGTGTGATGATTGTGGTGATCATGTGGGTTTGCAAAAAGCGGTATAAAACCCAAGGTAGCTAACGCATTGTATTTAATAAATGTTCTTCTTTGCATAAAATATCCTTTATTGTTGATGATAACTATTGTATTTTGCGAGATTAAATCAAAAATAAATATCCAAATTAAATCAAAAATAAATATCCAAATTAAATCAAAAATAAATATCCAATCTTTGTGATATTGCGGTGAATTCATGGGTTTAAGACTAGATGTGTTACAAAATCACTAAAAGATTAGCATTGTGTTTCTTTTTGTTTATTTGATGTATAATATTGTCAATTTGTATTTATATTTTAGTTTTTGGAGTTTATAGATATGGCAAAAAAGCAAATAAGTGCAGTTGCATTATTTAGTGGTGGATTAGATTCTATGATTTCTATGCAATTACTACATGAGCAAGGCATTAAGGTGTATGCACTCAATTTTAATATAGGGTTTGGTAGCAATAAGGATAAAAGTGAGTATTTTTATAACGCAGCTAAGCAAGTTGGGGCAGAACTCATACAGATAAATATCGCAAAGCAGTTTTTTGACAACATTCTATTTAAACCGCAATATGGCTATGGGAAGTATTTTAATCCATGTATTGATTGCCATGCAAATATGTTTTCACACGCATTTGCGAAAATGGTAGAGCTTGGGGCTGATTTTGCCATTAGTGGTGAAGTATTGGGACAGAGACCAAAAAGTCAAAGAAAAGAGGCAATGGATCAAGTAAAAAAGCTTGTAAGAAAAATCGGGGAAAATCCCCTATATGATTCTATCCTAAGTCGAGATGGAAGCGATGCTAGTAAGCCAAAAACACTTGATGAGCTAATACTTCGCCCTATGAGTGCCAAACTCATGCCAGAAACCTTTCCTGAAAAAATGGGTTGGGTTGATAGAGAGAAATTGCTTGATGTAAGTGGCAGGGGCAGACAAAGACAGCTTGACTTACTCAAAAAATATGGGTGGAAATACCATGAAAAGCCCGGTGGCGGCTGTCTCTTAACAGATACTTCAGTCGCCCTAAAGATTAAGGATATGCAAGCCCATAGAAAAGTGGTATTTGAAGATGTTACATTATTTAAAATCGGTCGCTACATGGTGCTAGAAAATGGCACAAGGTGCGTTATCTCACGCAATGAAGAAGAGGGCAGAAAGCTTGATATAGAGCATGAATTTATGGATAAAATAGAATTACAAGATATACAAGGACCTATGGCTTTAGTGGAGAAAAACGCACATAAAGATGATAGAATCTTAGCTGCAAGAATCGTGCTTGGCTATGCGAAAACAGAGCTTGATAAGTCGTATAATGTGCGTATTGGCGATGAGGTTTTAACGCTTATGCCTTATGCAAAAGAAGATGCAAGTAAGTTTTTGCTTTTACAATCCTAACTTAAGGGGACAAAATGGTCTCGTATGTGTTTTATGATGATACAGATTGTGGCGGTATCGTATATCATGCAAATTACCTTGTCTTTTGTGAGAGAGCACGCTCTTTACTCTTTTTTGAAAAAGGCATGCTTCCGCATAACACAAAGCATGGTTTTGTAGTCAAAGAGATAGAATCTAGCTTTATAAAAACACTGCATTTAGGAGATAAATATAAAGTCCAAACTATACCTTCAGAGATAAAAAGTGCTTCACTGATTTTAAAACAAGAAATATTTAGAATTGCTACATGTAATACTACACTCGACACACCAGAACTTGTTTTTAGCCTAAAAGTGAAACTCGCACACATTGACATTCACACAAAAAAGCCATGCAAAATTGCAGATTCTTTGCAAGATGTTGCTAGGTTTTTTACTTGTGAGTGATTCTATATATAGATTTATGTGATGCTTTAGAATCTTAGATTACATACTTAATTATGCTTGTATTTATAATTTACTGAGTTTCTCTCTTATAGCCTTAAAATATCTCTTCTCTTTTACATAAAAACCTACTTCATATAAGATTCAAATATGTTTCCAATCTTTATAATAATTTCTATGTAAAATGCAAAATTAAGTCATAAAATTTAGATTACATATTGTATTTGTTACTTTTTGTATCTATGGGAAAATGCCTTATTATGCGTTATTATGTGATTTTTTGCGTAAAAAATACAATTTTTATGCAAAAAATTAAAATTACATATTGTGTTTTTAAATTTTTATGTCATAATTTCAGCATAACATTACAAAAAAAGGAAACACAATGGGTAGTATTTTAGGATTTCCACGAGTTGGACAAAATAGAGAGCTAAAAAAGGCATTAGAAAGCTTTTGGAGTGGCAAAAGCACACAAAGCGATCTAGAATCTGTGGCAAAAACTTTGCGAGAGAAGCACTGGGCAGAGCAAAAGGATTTGGACTTTGTATGTGTGAATGACTTTAGCTTGTATGATAATGTGCTAGATTTAGCATACTCGTTAAACGCAAAGCCTAAGCGATTTAGGGATTTAAGTGGGCTAGAGGGCTACTTTGCAATGGCAAGAGGGCATAAAAGCGGTGTGGCGTGTGAGATGACAAAGTGGTTTAATACAAACTATCACTATGTCGTGCCAGAGCTAAGTGAAGATGATAACTACAAGGCAGATATAAGCAGCATTAAAGCCTATTATGACGAGGCAAAAACGCTAGGATATAATCCTAAAATCTCACTCATTGGGCTTTTTACATTCTTTGGGCTAAGTAAGATTGCAAATGGGAATCCTACTGCGATTTTTAATAAGCTAAAAGCAGCGTATTTGGAGTTAATAAAAGAAATTGCAAAGCTAGATTCTAAAGTCGTTATTGAGTTTAGTGAGCCGCTTTTTGTGCGTGGGCTAAACAAAGATATTTTTAGTGGCATTGATATAGAATCTGAAGTGCTAAGCGTTTATAACACTATCGCAGAGAGTGGCATACAAGCGATTGTAAGCACATTTTTTGAGCATAGCAATGAGCTTACAAAAATACTTGTGAAGTCAAAAATTGCAGGGCTTGGGCTTGATTTTATCTATGGAGAGAAAAATAAAGAGAGTTTAGATTTAATCGCACAGAGTGATAAGATTCTCTACGCTGGGGTTGTTGATGGGCGAAATATTTGGGTAGCAGATATTGAATCTAAATTGAAGCTTTTAGAATCTATTAGTAGCATTGTGCCAAAGGATAGGATTGTAGTGAGTGCTTCTTGCTCACTTTTGCATTTGCCTTTTAGTAAAGAAGGAGAGAGCAAGATTGAAAAAGAGATTTTATCGTGGCTAAGCTTTGCTAGAGAGAAAATTGCAGAGATTTATGCGATAGAAAAGGCGTATAGAGGGCAGCTAGATTCTGCTACACAAAGCTTTTTAGACCAAAATAAAGCGATAAATCAATCCCGCAAAAACTCTAGCAAAACGCATAATAAAAACATACGCCAAAGGGTAGAATCTTATAATGTGAAAGAGCGAAGTCTGCCTTTTAAAGAACGCATTAAGATTCAAAAAGAAGCTTTTCACTTCCCGCTTTTACCCACTACAACGATCGGCTCATTCCCGCAAACTAGCGAAATAAGGGCATTGCGTCTAGGCTATAAAAAGGGCGAGATAAATAAGACAGAGTATAAAAAGGGCATAAAGGCGTATATTAAGGACTGCGTGGAATTTCAAGATTCTATCGGGCTTGATGTGTTGGTGCACGGGGAGCCGGAGCGAAATGATATGGTGGAGTATTTTGGGGAGCAGCTAAGCGGCTTTGTGTTTAGCGCAAATGCGTGGGTGCAAAGCTATGGTAGCCGCTGTGTGAAACCCCCTATCATTTATGGCGATGTGGAGCGACCAAAGGCTATGACTGTTGAGTGGATAACTTACGCACAAAGTTTGACACAAAAAGTGATGAAAGGAATGCTGACAGGTCCTGTAACGATTTTGAACTGGAGCTTTGTGCGTGATGACTTGAGTAGAAAGGAAGTCTGTGAGCAGTTAGCCTTGTGTATTGCCGATGAGATTGATGACTTACAAAAGGCTGGGATTAAAGTCATTCAGGTTGATGAGGCAGCGTTTAAAGAGGGCTATCCTTTGAGGGCGGAAAATATCAAGGATTATGAATCGTGGGCATTGTCGTGCTTTAAAACTTCTGTGGCAATTGCAGAGCCAAAGACGCAGATTCACACGCATATGTGTTATAGCGAGTTTAATGACATTATTAAAACCATTGAAGCCCTTGATGCTGATGTGATTAGCATTGAAACGGCTAGAAGTGGCAATGAGCTATTAAAAGTCTTTAAGCAAGTTGGCTATACAAATGAAGTGGGACCGGGAGTGTATGACATACATAGCCCTAGAATCCCAAGCGTAGAAGAGCTAGTAGCACAGATTAAAGCCCTGCTTGAAGTGCTGCCAAAAGAGCAGTTATGGATAAATCCAGATTGTGGGCTAAAGACTAGGAAGTGGGAAGAGGTGAAGCCAAGTCTTGCAAACATAGTAGAGGCAGTAAAGCAAGTGCGTGGCTAGGGCATTCAGTCTTGAGCGATAAATCGGCGATTCTGCGTTCGCCAACTGCGGTACTTACGCTGAAGTAAGCTTCTTGTTGGCTCACTTGAAAACGCCGATTTATCATCTCAATCCTTAGAATGCCGAGTTTCAAACAATGTGGATTCTAGCGATACAGAATCTCTAGCAGTTTCCAGCCCGCAGATTCTGCGAGTTTAGAATCTCAAGCAGATTCCACAATCGCCAAAGTGGCAAAGCAAGACTTTGCCACCATAAAAATCAATGTTACACGCAAAGCGTGTAAGTCCCACTCTCGCCCCTCTCGTGGTGCGTAGCTTTGGGAATAAGGTGGCAGCAGTGCCACCGCCAAAGCGAAGCTAGAGAGGGAATAGCGAAGTTCTCCCCTTGATTGCCGATGTAGCTTCGCAAATCCCGTAAGGGTAAAAAGTGGCGACTTTTTTGGGGCTAAGGGGAGTGGGGAGGGGATAAACCCCTTTTTGCGAAAAAAAGAAAGCATAGAAAAATAAAGAGAAATTAGAAAATTTAGCAAGTGGCAGGAGATTCGTAAAAAACTAAAATAAAAAGGATAAAAAATGTTAGACCAACTCATCACTAAACTAAAAAGTAACGAGCCATTTTTAAGCGTAGAAGTCTCACCAAGCCTTAGCTCTACAATCGGGCAGGGCGTAATAGATGAGTTAGAATCTTTAAAGGTAGCAGACTGCTTTGTCTGCACAGATTCCCCACTTGCACGGCTAAAACCCTCTTCAATCCTAAGCTCTATCAAGCTACAAAATGCCTTGCAAAAGCCCTTAATCTGCACGCTTTCAATGCGAGATAGAAACTCCATTGCCTTGTGTGGCGATATTTTGGGGGCAAATGAGTTTGGACTGCGTGCATTTTTAAGCCTTAGTGGCGATGGGGTGAAAAATGGTGATTGCACAGGGGCTAAGGGTGTGTTTGAAGAGAGTTCTTTGAAGCTAGGCAGGATTATAGATAGGTTAAATCAAGGCATAGCGGCAAATGGCAAGGTGCTAAAGGATAGCGTGGAGACAATCTATAATTTTTCAGTCATTAATTCCTATGCCAACAACACAGAATCTTTGAAAAAGAAAATGCTAAAAAAGCTTAGTAATTCTTTAGTGCAAGGGCTTTTTACTCAACCTGTCTTCTCACTTGAAGCCGCAAGGTTTTTGCTTGAGAGTATGGAATCTATAAATAAAGAGTTAGGGCAAAACTGCGTGATGATTCTAGGATTTTTCCCTGTGCTAAGCTATAAAGTAGCCTTATTCTTGCGGGATAAACTGCCCGGTGTGTATATCCCAGATGAATGGGTGCAAAAGCTAAAAAAAGCAAGTATTCAAGGCAAAGAAGTTGAGCAAAAAGTGGGCTTAGAGCTTTCAAACAAGCTTTTTAAGGATTTACAAACATTGCATAATAAATTCCACTTTATGAGTGCAAATAAACCGAGTTTGCTAAGGGAGTTTGTGCAGGATTAAAGATATTAATACAATCTCTTATCCATACTTACAAAAAAATGACAAAAATATAATCGTATTGCCCTCCCCCCCCCCCCCCCATTAAAACTTTATTGTTGCAGACTTTATGCCTAAAAAGCAGAAAAGTAGCCTAGAGTAGTGTAACCTTACCCTTATGCGTGGTGAGTATGCCCTGTGTTTTTAGGGTTTTTAGGGTGCGTGATAGGGATTCTGGTGCGATATTTAGGGCGTTTGCGATGTGTCGTTGGGTGAGTGTGTGGAGGCTGTCTTTGTTGTGTGAGAG
>NZ_FZMS01000011.1 GCF_900198365.1 Helicobacter bilis
TGGCTTTCAAGTGTGGCGTGGAAAATATGGCAGCATAAACGATAAAATGGACTGCCATGATTTGCTTTGTAGGGGTCGCAATGACATTCAATATAGAATCTAGCACTACAAAACATGATTGTTTATCGCTATTATCACAAAATAACAGAGACAATCAAATTAAAATAAAAATCTAATAAAGATATTTCGCTACGCTCAATATGACAAGAGAAAAGGGCGGCACGACAAGATTCCAAACGATATAGAATCTAATACTTAACAAGAATACAATCTAGCACACTCTTACACAAAAGCAAACACAAACAGGGCTTTAAAAGAAAGAATACAAATAGAAACACAAAAAAAACAAGATAAGATTCTAAACAGTATAGAATCTAGCTTTCTATGTTAATTATAGCTTATGTATTTAAGGCTTATTGTAGATAGATTTATGTTAGGATTTGTTTTAATGGAATGGAGATTTCAATCTTATTGCATGTTTTACAAACTTTAGTTAATTTGTAATTTTGCTAGAGTAAAAAATTCTATGATTTTATGTAGTTACTTAATCTTATTGAATTTTTGGATATGCTTGTAAGCAAACTTTTTTTGTATCTATTGTGTTTAAAATCATAAAAACTTGTATTTTATTATCGATTTTATTCCATTTTTTGTGTGATATAGAATCTTGTATTGTGGGTTTTATTTCTAAAATTGTTATATTGTTTATAACCTATGAAAGTTCTATGTGTTTTTAAGGCTTATAAAATCGCTGTATTCTATGTATTAAACTTACATTATAGAATCTTTATTAAATAAATCAAGTCTAACTTCTTAGCTATATTGAGACTATGCTTTTTAATACAAGTTAGAGCGGAAGATATCTCTTTTAAGATTCTGTAATATTTGTAGTCTTTAGTGTTTAAGTATTGACAGCTTCATAATTTATCATGTCGTGCTATTACTCACTTTACCCCACATGAGTTTGTATTTTCGTTTCACAAACTCCACTTCTTCTTGTGTCTTTTGTAGTTGCTGTCTTAGAATCTCTATGGTCTTTTTATCATCATCATAGATTTCTTGCATAGATACAAGTGCTTCTTTTAAAAAGCTATTTTCACTTTTAAAAGCTGCTATCGTCTCATCTTTAGAGCTTAATACCTTATCATGCAAGCCTAAAATAGTAGCAATAGTCTTCTCTACAAACACGGGGTCTAGTGCGTTGCCATTCATATCAAGTGAAACCAAGCGATTTTCTACTTTTTTTATGAGGGCTGATGTGCCTGTGCTTGCTTCGACATAGATTCTGCCATTTTCTTGCTTACTCTTAATTGTCTTATCTTTTATTAACTCTGCTACTTTCTCTTTCTCCAAACCTGATAGCTTTAAAAACTCATCTAAAAGTAGCCAAGTCTCTTGCTTTGTGTTTGCATTTGCTTTTACTATTTGCTGGTATTTTTCTTGTTTAGATTCTATTTCGTCTTTAATTTCTGTTTTTACTTTAGTATCTAATTTTCCTTGAGATTCTACTTTTTCTGGCGTGTTAGAATCTAGTATTTTTGTTGCTTGCAGGGTAGCAGCTTGAGTTTGGCTATTTATGGTGGCTTTGTTATCTTTGAGTGTGCTTTGGGCTATTGTTTGTTTAGAATCTTGTATTGTTTTTTGCGGTTTCGTAGTATCACTTTCATCTAAATAGTCTTGCATACTCTCTTTAATGGTCTTTGCATGGGATAAATTTGGTGCGTTATTTTCAGTATCTATACTGCCATCAAGTATTTTTTGCGTTTCTTTCACATACGCACGAAGTGTGTCTTGCTCACTATCTTTTATGAGAGAATTGCTTGTTGTATTACCATTTTGCATACTCTCATTTTGAATGCTTTCTTGCATTTCTCGTATTGTCTTTAAGCCTTGTAATTGCAACTTCTCCTGTTCTGCCATAACTTTCCCTTTTTATAAGCTTTTAGATTTCACTTTGTATGCTTTGTGTATCTTTTTCTAGCTGACTTGCACGATCTTTTCTTTCTTTTACAAGAAGCTGTGCTAAATCTGGATATTGTGGCAGAAGAGATAGAATCTGTGCTGTAAAAAAAGCAGCATTAATCGCCCCAGCCTTGCCTACACTCATAGTAGCGACAGGGACTGCTTGTGGCATTTGCACGCTTGATAAAAGTGCATCTAAACCATCAAGCACACCACCTGCAAGTGGCACTGCTATAACAGGCTTTAGCGTGTGTGCTGCAATAGCGCCTGCTAAGTGTGCTGCCATGCCCGCCGCCCCGATAAATACCGCCGCCCCGCGTTTCTCTGAAGTCAGCACAATCTCTCTTGTTCTCTCTGGTGTCCTATGAGCTGAAGATATATGCACTTCAAAAGGGATTTCAAACTTTTTTAAAATAGCAATGCACTCCTGCATAACCTTCCAATCACTTTTACTTCCCATAATAATCACAACAAATGGCATACAACACCTCACATAGAATATTCACTTGTATTTTACTATAAAAAAGTGTGTATGTGTAATTTAATGTAAAATTTAGAATGCGTTATATAAACAAACACGCATTAAGAACTTGTTTTGTGGTTTATTTTCAAAAGGTTTGCTGAATGTTTAGCTACTTTTAATTAGTCTCTATGGGTTGGCAGCTACTACATGCAATATCAATATTCAACCAATAAGAAAAGATTATGCTATTTTCTTGCGATAAAAGTAATGCATTGGGATATAGATAATGCTCGCCCAAAAGCCTAAATACCATAACACAAAGCAGAAATGTGTGTGAATATAGCTATGAGATTTACCAAGCACAAACCAGCTTATTGCAGGCAGGGCAAAGCATATAAGCAAGGCGATATAGAAGTTTCTGTAACTTTTATTAGATTCCACTAGACAAACCAGCATACTCACTCCAAGTAAAAAAAGCAAAAAGGGCTTACTGAGATAAATCTTTATAACCTCAAAGGCATTTGCAGTAAGTGATGGGGCATAACCCGGATGAAAGTCCTTAGGATTACCACCTGTCATTCTGCGTAAAAAGTCGTTGTGATAAATATCCATAAGTCCAGCCCATAAATCCCCACCACCGCGGATATAAGTATGAATTATAAAGGTAAGCAAAAACCCCACACAAGCAAGGATAAAAAGCCCTAAGCCATATTTGAAAGCCTTTTTTGCTGAAAGGCTAAGAAAAGGGCTTTGAGAGTCTGTAAGCACCCCATAGATAAAGCTTACAATAAATGGGCTAAGAGAAAAAAGAATAATACTAGTAAGAAACTCATAACTCATACTTGCACGCAGGGCTATGGCAAACATATAGGCTAGGCAAAATAGAGTGAGTGTGGTTTTAGAGAGTTTATTTTGTGTTGCTACCACTCTATATAAGCTAAAAGCAATAATCGCAGGGAGAATCCAAAAAGCAAGACTAAAGTAAAGACTCCCACCAAATTTTGCGATCCAGTTATCTGTAAAAAGAGACAGAAAGAATATAATCCCAAAAGCTCTACCAAAGATTTTGCCTAGCAAAATTGAGCATACAAGTAACGCCATTGCACTAAAAATGGCATTAAGCCAATAGAGAGCTTTAAAGCTTGTGAGATTAAGGGTTTGATAGAGCCACGCATAGAAAAAGCCCTGCACTCCTATGGTCGATTTGTAGTGACCAAAAGAATGTGGGACAATCCCCTCATTTAAGATTCTTGATGTCCCATTGCCATAAGTATCCTCTATGCCCTTAGCACTCACAAAGCTTAGCCCCATATCCCTCCAAATCATAGCCATATTGCAGGGCTAAAATTGTCGCTGGGATATGACTCTCCACATCGGCAAATCTATTTGCTTTTGTGTAGAAAATGCTACTTGTAACAAGTAAGACAAAAACTCCCCCAAGTAGCATATATACCCTATTTCGTGTGATAGAATCCACACTCTGCAGAAATCGTATAAAAAGATTGTGTAACATTGTTTGCTCCTTTGTTAGCTGATTTTCTCGTTATTTTCTTCTTCTAGGATTCTTAGGGAAACCTACTCGCGGCAGGATTTGGGTGATAAAAATGGGGCTTTGCAAGGCGAAGCAAGGGAGTTACCTGAATCGGTAATGACCGAAGCTAAGACGAAGCAATCGCCATTTTTAGCCCCAAAGCCAACGCAATCGCCCAAGACCGAATCCTATGCCCTATGCTTTGCCGCTCTCTTGATAGTCATAATCTGTATTGATGTGCCACAAATCACACTCCTTGCCCAAAATCTTATCCGCACACAGAAGCCCCATAAGAATGCTATGGTCTTGATTGTTATACTTAAAGCTGCCATTTCACCCGATGAAATACAAGTCTTTAAAGCTATCTAGGGCTTTGTAGATTTTATGCAAGTTATCTTTATAGCCCTTTTCATACACGGGGTAGCTTTTGTGGATTTTTAGCACACTTGTATTTTTGATAAGGCTAGAATCTGCCACAAGCTTAGATTCTAGCAAATCCCTTTTTGCTATCTCGCTTAGGGCATTATCATCTAGATTCCATAAGGCTTCATCATTATTTGCCCAATACTCAAGGCATAAAATTGCTGAGTCTTGTCCGCATTGCAGGTCTTTAGTCCAATTAGCAAAATTGATGATTCTGCCGGTTTGGGTATCCTTGCTATGCACATAAATCCAATTATCTTTAAATAATGCGGCTTGTTGCGATAAATGCGGGAGCTGCGAAAAATCGCGGCGGTCATTACCGCTAAGGTAACTCCCTTGCGATTTTCCTTGCAACCCACATTTCTCATCAACAATCCTAACATTATTTCTATCGTTATCGGCGTTTTTACGCCCAGCTTGTTTCTCTTCTTCTAGGATTCTAGGAGTTGCGGTGGGGCTTTGCTCGTTTTGCGGGGATTTGGGGGTAGGAGTTACCTTAGAGGTAATGACTGCCCCCAAATTTTCGCAATCGTGTGAATGCTCACCCAAAACAAGCGAAGCGTTCGGCGATAGCCGATGTTTCTTTAGTAAAGCCAAATCCCCTACTTCTACATAAACTAAAATCGTGTTTCTAAATTTTAATCTCCCTGCCATTTCTTTCACACTAGAATCTAGCTCATCTAACGACAGCACCATATCCCTAAAAGATGCGGTAGAAATCACAATATCCCCGCTAAACTCGCCCTTGTTTGTGTGAATACCTACCGCCTTTTTGCCCTGCGTTTTAATGCCTAGCACCTCCACACCACAATGCAGCACTCCGCCGCGTTTTAGAATCTCTTGCTTCATATTTTCATACACCACGCCACAGCCCTTTTTGGGGTAGCTAAACTCATCAACCAAAGTCTTATGCTTTTTGCCCCCACCGCCAAAGAATGCGGATTTTATCGCTTCATAGAGATTAAGCCCTTTAATGCGTTGTGCGGCAAAGTCAGAATCTAGCTCACTGCACTTAATCCCCCAAAGCTTTTCTGTGTAGCTTTTAAAAAATATGCTATATAAGCGATAGCCAAAGGCATTTGCCACCCAAGATTCAAAGCTATCGCCTTTGAAGGGGCTAATTTTTGCCCTGATATAGCTAAAAACACAGAGGGCAGATTCCATAAACCCAAGTTTAAAAAGTGCGTCAAAGCCACGCAAAGGGTAGTAGAAAAACTTGCGGTTATAAAAGATTCTAGTCAAACGCGATACTTTCTCATACTCGCCATTTGTGTGAGAATGCCAAAAGTCATTTAAGCGAGTATCTTTGCTAAAGAAGCGATGAGGTCCAATATCCACAATCTGTGAAAATAGTTCTATGCTTTTACTCATTCCACCAACCTGTGAATCTAGCTCAAAATTCTCTACGCTAAAGCCATTTTCACCTAGCACTCTAGCCGCACTAAGCCCAGCCGGTCCTGCACCGATGATTAAGACTTTTTTATTTTGTCTCACTTATTATCCTTTCTTGTAAATTTAATAAAACTAAAATATTTATGTCCCAAATAGTTGCAGATAAAGCCCACGCTCACACCGCTAATGTGAGCTACAAACTCTAAATGTTTTTGATGAAGTAGGAAGCTTTTGTGTGGGGCTAAAAAGGGGCAAGATTGTATAAAATCCTGCAGAGTTGTATAAAAACTCTATAAAAGCCAAAGTGTCCCCACACTCACAAATAAGGCAATAAGTAGCCCAAAAAGAGCCACAATACTAAAGCGGATAAAGGCTAGTCTTAAGCTTATATTGCGAGAAAAGATATATCTTGCGGACAAGGTGAAATTCACAAAATGCCCTAAGATATAGGCGATAATCACACTGCTTGAAAAGCTTATGTAAAAGCTTAGAAAATGCCTTGAGATGAGATTGACAAATAGGGCTAGAAAAGCAACACAAACATACTTTATTAACTGCATTAACTTCCCTTATTTAATAGCGTGGGTTGCTATGCCAAGCAAGTGCTGAAGATAGGATTGTCTCAATATCTGTAAAATGCGCCTTCCAGCCTAGAATCTGCTTTGCCTTAGAGCTATCGCCAATGAGTGTGGCAGGGTCGCCCTCTCGTCTAGATTCTATGGTGTAGGGGATTTTTTTATTGCAAAGATTACTAGCACATTCTAATAATTCAAAGATAGAAAAGCCTGATCCATTGCCAAGATTAAAGGCTTCGCTTTTGCCACCATTTAAGAGATACTTTAGGGCTAGAATATGTGCGTTTGCTAAGTCGTCTATATGGATATAATCCCTTATGCAAGAGCCATCTTTTGTAGGGTAGTCATCGCCATAAATGCTTAGAACTTCTCTTTGTCCTAGTGCCGTTTGTAAAAGAAGTGGGATTAAATGCGTTTCAGGGCTATGAAACTCGCCGATATTAAAAAGCATACTTGCCCCAGCGGCGTTAAAATAACGCAAGATGACATAGTTTATCCCATAGGCGTGGCTAAAGTCTTTTAACATATTTTCTACCACAAGCTTTGAGTAGCCATAGGGGTTTATGGGATTTTGCGGGTGGGATTCTGTGATAGGCAAATGCAAAGGGTGTCCATAAGTGGCACAAGTGGAGCTAAAGATAATGTTTTTGACATTTGCTTTACGCATAGATTCTAAGAGATTTAGCGAGTTTGCGACATTGTTGTAATAATACTTGCTAGGGTCTTTGACGCTCTCGCCCACATAGGCAAAGGCAGCAAAGTGCATAACTGCTTGTATTTGATATGTGCTAAAGATAGAATCTAGAGTGGCTTTATCGCTTAAATCAGCGTGGATAAAAGTGGTGTTTTTGTGGGCGGTGTGAAGTTGGTGGGATAAATCATTGTTGGAGTTTAAGTTAGATTTAAGGTTGTTATAGAGAATAGAATCTTGTGTATTTACCCCCCCCCCCCCGTTAAAATTTTGCTCTAATTGTGTAAGAAAATCTAGCACAGAGTCTTGTGTGTTGTGTGTTTTAGAATATAGATTCTACAAAAATTCGCCCTTGCCTATACAATTTGAACGATTAGCTAAATTGTGATGGATAGTCATTATCGCTTAGATAACTCCTACCCTCTAATTTAGCTAAAGCCTCCAAAGCCACAGAGCAATTGCTAGAATTTGTGGTTTTGTTTGCGTGGTTTGTTAGTGTAGAATCTAGATATTGCGATGAGGTAGTAGGGCTTTTAGTAAATGGACTCGTATAAGAAAAAGGAAGTGGTGTGTAATGTAAAGATTCCTTATGCCCATAGACTAAATTATCTAGCACAATGGTTTGAAATCCTAGAGTATTTAGCAGGGCATTTGTGTGAGAGCCGATATATCCCGCCCCACCGGTTACTAGAATCTTTTTGTTTGGCATAGCTTTCCTTTTTAAAATTTATAACTAGCAAATTTATTGAGTTAATATACAGAATTATGTTATAACAGCAAATAGTTATAACATAATCCTATGTATTATAGTAATACAAAAGCATGCGCAGTAGCACATAAGCTTGTTGCAAGGGTTAAACCTTGCAAATAATATAACATTCAAAAAACAACTAAGAAATGTTTGCAAAGGTAAGATTGGAATTAACCTTTATAGTTCTTGATAGCTTGTTGTAAGAGTTCAGCAGCTTTATCTGCTTCTTGGAAGTCTTTTACTTTTACCCATTTATCAGGCTCAAGCATTTTATATGTCTCAAAAAAATTCTTGATTCTATCAAGTGTAAGTTTTGGTAGATCCTTATAGCTTTTCACATCGCTATATGTCGGATCGATTTTATCAAGGGCAACAGCAAGTAGCTTTTCGTCCATACCACCTTCATCTTCCATGATTAAAACACCTATTAATCGGCATTTAATGACAGAGCCAGCCTGTAAGGGATACTCATTTAACACCAAAATGTCCATAGGATCATCATCATCTGCTAATGTATTTGGCACAAATCCATAGTTTGCAGGGTAATACACCGCTGAACGCATGATTCTATCCACTACAACCGCACCAGAATCTTTATCTATCTCATACTTAATGTCTGAACCAAAAGGTATTTCAATAATCGCATTAATCTCATTTGGGACTTTACCATAACTGATTTTTGTAAGATCCATAATCTCTCCTTAAAATTAAATTGGCTTGTATTATAACACTGCATTATTAACTAATCCATTATTTAATTTTGTTCTAAAATATATATTTCTTTATGTGTATTAAACTCGCATTTTATGGTAGAATCTAGCCTTTTATTCAAGAAAGGATACTATGCGTTTTTATCTCTGTAATTTTTTTATACTCTTTTGTCTTGCTACTTTTATAGCATGTAATGATACCAAAATAGATTCAAAAACTACCACTTTAGATGAAGAAACATGGCTATTTAACACGCAATATATTAAGACTATAAATGAAACAAGTTGGGAAAAGCTATCTGTGGGTGCGTTGAATGACTTCACAGACTTTAAACTTGAATTTACCTATATATCCACAGGCAAACCGCAAACTTGTGGATTATATGCAAAAGGAATAGTTGCAAATGAAGCGGTTGGGAATAAAGAAAAAATACAGACAAAGATTCTCATGCGACCAAATCTTATACCAGATGCAGCTATTTGGATTATTCGCACAAATAATACAAAAGGTAGCATAAAGATTGAAATCAGCGATATTGCCGCATTTATAGAATCTTGTGGCGATGCGCATCAGTATGCAGTCGGCATGTATGATTCTATTCAGTAAGAAAGCTTAAAATATAAATTTTTAGACTACAATATTATAAAACTTTAAAAAGGAAAATTATGGCATTAGATACTACTCATATAGACTATTTCAAACAACTTTTAGGTGAAGAAAACGCAAAGATAGATTCCTTGCATAAACTTGCATATAGCTATGATGCTACGCGTGAATCTAGAGAGCCAGATATGGTGCTTTTCCCAAGAGATGAAAAGGATATTAGCGATATTTTAAAGTATTGCAATACTCATCTCATTCCTATTGTGCCAAGGGGGGCTGGTAGCGGTTTTACAGGTGGGAGTATTGCAGCAGATGGTGGCATTGTATTAGCCCTAGAAAAGCATATGAATAAGATTCTAGAGCTTGATACAAAAAATCTTATAGTGAGAGTGCAGCCCGGAGTGATTAATAAAGATTTACAAAACTTTGTAGAATCTCATGGGCTTTTCTATCCACCAGACCCCGCAAGTGAAAATCAAAGCACAATAGGTGGTAATGTGAGTGAAAATGCAGGTGGTATGCGTGCCGCAAAGTATGGAATCACAAAAGACTATGTTATGGCTATCCGTGCAGTGCTGCCAAATGGTAATATTATCCGTGCAGGTAAGAAGACGATTAAAGATGTGGCAGGATACAATGTCGCAGGGATACTTATCGCAAGTGAGGGGACACTCGCAGTCATTAGTGAAATCACACTAAAACTCATCGCAAAGCCAAAGATTACGCGTTCAGCAATGGGCATTTTTGACACAATAGAGAATGCGATGAATGCAGTGTATAAAACAATGGCAAGTGGAGTTACGCCCGTTGCTATGGAGTTTTTAGACAATCTTACAATCCGTGCTGTTGAGAGTAAGTTTAACAAAGGCTTACCTATTGAGGCGGGAGCTATCCTTATCACAGAAGTAGATGGTAACTTAGAAGAAGAGATACAATATCAATTAAAACTTATAGAATCTAGATTTAAAGAGAATGGTTGTATTGAATTTAAGGTAGCAAAAGATTCTAAAGAAGGGCAGGATTTATGGTTTGCGAGAAAGAATGCAAGTCAAAGTATTAGTATTTATGGTAAGAAAAAACTAAATGAAGACATCACCGTCCCTCGTGCAAAACTGCCAGAATTACTAGAGAAAATAGGTGAAGTAAGTAAGCGTTATGGCTTTAAGATTCCATGTTTTGGACATACAGGCGATGGTAATGTGCATACAAATGTCATGGTTGAAGACTTAAAAGATTTAGATAAAGGGCATGAAGCCATCACAGAGATCTTTAAAATCGCAGTTATGCTAGAGGGGACTTTAAGCGGAGAGCATGGCATTGGACTTGCAAAAGCGCCATTTATGAATCTTGCTTTTAATGAAGATGAAATGAATTTGTTTAGAAGTATTAAAAGTGCATTTGACCCAAACAATATTTTAAATCCAAATAAAATGGGATTGTGAGATTCTTTATTCCTACCCAAAATTCTAACCGACATTTTTTTCATTGTCAAGTCG
>NZ_FZMS01000032.1 GCF_900198365.1 Helicobacter bilis
CTATATCTCATGTTAAATCCATTCAAATAGCACAAAAACTTCAACTAAAGTAAAACTATAAAATACACACATGCCCCAACATAAAGTTATATAAACCCATCATCATAGCCACATTTATATGAAAATTTATATTTAATATTCCATGAAACCATCCACTCAGAGTTTCAATACACATAAAAATACCCATTTGAGATATATAATCTCACAAATCTTTTATGTCATAAGCGAAGTAACTAAAGATTCTAAAAAAACCTTAAGATTATTCTCCACCTTCAAATAGCCCTGTTGAGAGATAACGCTCACCTGTGTCATTTAGCATTGTAAGAATGTTTGCATTTGGATATTTTTTCGCCAACATCTTTGCTGCATACACATTTGCCCCACTTGATATGCCTACAAGTAAGCCTTCTTTTGAAGCAATAGTTCTTGCCATGCCTAATGCCTCTTCATTTGTTATTTGCAGCACTTCATTATAAATGTTTGTATCAAGGATTGAAGGCACAAATCCCGCACCAATGCCTTGAATCTTATGTGGAGCAGGCACACCACCACTTAGCACAGGGGAGCTTGCAGGTTCTACAGCTACAATATGTATATCTTTATATTTTTCTTTTAAAACACTGCCAATACCAGTTAGGCTACCACCAGTGCCAACACCTGCTACAAATATATCAATAGAAGTGTCTTTAAAAGATTCTAGAATCTCTTTTGCGGTTGTTTCCTTATGGATTGCTACATTTGCTTTATTGTCGAATTGATTAAGGCTTAAAGAGTTTTTATAAGTATTACGCAACTCTTCTGCACGCTCTAATGCACCTTTCATGCCTTTTTCTGGTGCGGTTAGCTCTATCTTTGCACCAAGTGCTGCCATAACTTTTCTTCTCTCAATACTCATTGAGCTTGGCATAACAATGATTAGTCGCAGTCCAAGAGACGCACATACACCCGCTAAGCCAACGCCCGTATTTCCGCTTGTAGCTTCAACAATTGTGGTATTTTGCGTGATTGTCCCGTGTTTCATGCCATCAAAGATCATTGCCATAGCGATTCTATCTTTGATTGAACTATTAGGATTCATAAATTCGCATTTACCGAATATATTTGCCCCAAACTTTTGAGAAAGCTTATTCAACTTTATAACTGGTGTTTTGCCTATAAGTTCTGTTACATTTTGTGCTATCATGATAAAAACTCCACTTGTAGTGATATGCAACCACTAAATTCCCAATGTTATGTGCTAAGATTATAGCAACTTAAAGTTAATAATGTTTAAGTTAATAATGTTTGCTTATGCAAGTATTAATTAAGTGTCAATTTAAGGAGACATCATGGGTATGGAAAATTTTGTGAAAGAATATGAAAACAATGTTGCAGAAAGAAGTAGAGAGGGTGTGCCACCACTACCTTTAAATATCGCACAGACAAAGCAGGTAATTGAGATTCTAAAAGGTAGTGATGAAACTAACAAGGCTTTTTGTAAGGATTTACTTGCTAATCGCATTAATCCGGGCGTTGATGATTCAGCAAAGCTTAAGGCAGAGTTTTTAGGCAATATCGCAAATGGCACAGAAAAATGCAGTGTAATAAATGGCATAGAGGCTACAAAGTTACTTGGCACAATGCTTGGTGGATATAATGTCCCCTATCTTGTTAAACTTATAGAATCTAGTGATAGTGCGGTTGCAAAAGAAGCAGTAAATGCGCTTAAACATACGCTCTTAGTCTATGATACATTTGATACTATTGCTGATATGAGCAAGACAAATGCACTTGCAAAAGAGATTATAAAATCTTGGGCAAATGCAGAATGGTTTCTCTCAAAGCCAAAGCTACAAGAAGAGATAAAACTTGTTGTATTAAAGATTGATGGTGAAACAAATACTGATGACTTAAGTCCCGCAAGTGATGCTTTTACGCGAAGTGATATTCCATTACATGCTAAAGCCATGCTAAAAAGTCGCATAGAAAACTATGAATCTCGCATAGAAAACATTAAAAAAATCGCAAAAGATAATAACGCAAGCGTAGTATATGTAGGCGATGTCGTAGGCACTGGAAGCAGTCGAAAATCTGCTTGTAACTCTATTGTATGGCATTTTGGCAATGAGATTCCTTATGTGCCAAATAAAAAGAGTGGTGGCTTTGTTATAGGTAGTATTATCGCCCCTATTTTCTTTGCGACATGTGAGGATAGCGGCTGTTTGCCTATCATTGCTAATGTGGATTCTTTAAAAGAAGGCGATGTTATTACACTAAAGCCTTATAGTGGTGAGATTCTAAAAGATTCTAAGGTGGTAAGCACATTTAGTTTAAGCCCTGTTACTATCATTGATGAAATCAGAGCAGGTGGGAGAATCCCCCTTATCATTGGGAGGGGCTTAACAAATAGGGCAAGAAAGTTTTTAGGCTTAGAAGAATCAAAAGAATTCTCACAAGCAGAAAAACCACAGAAAAGCTCAAAAGGCTACACTCTAGCGCAAAAAATGGTAGGCATCGCATGTGGCAAAGATGGAGTAAGACCGGGTGAGTATTGCGAACCAAAAGCAACAACGGTTGGCTCTCAAGATACCACCGGTGCGATGACAAGAGATGAGGTAAAAGAGTTGGCAAGTCTTAAATTTAGTGCTGATTTTGTTATGCAAAGCTTCTGTCATACCGCAGCCTATCCAAAACCAGCCGATGTAAGCTTGCAGGCTACTTTACCAGACTTTATGACAAGTCGCGGTGGTGTTGCCTTGCGTCCAAAAGATGGCGTTATTCACTCTTGGCTAAATAGATTTTGTCTGCCAGACACTGTTGGCACAGGTGGAGATTCTCATACTCGCTTTCCTATTGGGATAAGTTTCCCTGCGGGTAGTGGGCTTGTCGCATTTGCCGCGGTTACAGGGTCTATGCCGCTTAATATGCCAGAATCTGTTTTAGTGCGTTTCAAAGGGAAGCTAAATCCGGGCATTACGCTAAGAGATTTGGTGAATGCTATCCCTTATTATGCGATTAAGCAGGGGCTTTTAACCGTGCCAAAACAAAATAAAAAGAATATCTTTAGCGGTAGGATTCTAGAGATTGAGGGGCTTGAAGATATTAAGGTGGAACAAGCCTTTGAGCTAAGCGATGCGAGTGCGGAGAGAAGTGCAGCAGCTTGCACCATTACGCTAAATAAAGAGCCTATTATTGAGTATTTGGAATCTAATATTGCCCTTATTGATGCGATGATAAAAGATGGCTATGGCAGTGCAGAAACACTGAGAAGAAGAGCAGAAAAAATGCGAGAGTGGATCAATAATCCTGTGCTATTAAGAGCGGATAAAGACGCAGAATATGCAGCAATTATTGAGATTGATTTAAGCGAGATTAAAGATCCTATCCTTGCATGTCCTAATGACCCAGATGACGTGGCAACTTTGAGTGAGATACTAGCTGATCCAAAACGACCAAAAAATATTGATGAAGTCTTTATTGGTAGCTGTATGACAAATATCGGGCATTTCAGGGCGTTTGGTGAGATTATGAAAAATGAAGGGCAAAGCGTTACTAGAACTTGGCTTGTGCCACCGACAAAAATGGATTCTAAGCAGTTAAGCGATGAGGGATATTTCTCTCTCTTTGGTGCGGCGGGTGCTAGGATTGAAGTGCCGGGCTGTAGTCTTTGCATGGGGAATCAAGCTCGTGTAAAAGATAATGCAGTAGTATTCTCTACATCAACTAGAAACTTTGATAACCGCATGGGTAAAGGCGCACAAGTCTATCTAGGCAGTGCAGAGCTAGGGGCAGTATGTGCGAAGCTTGGTCGCTTACCAGAGCTTAAAGAGTATCTAGAAATCGTGCCGCAAAAACTAGGCGAGAATACAAACAAAGTGTATAAATACTTAGAGTTTGATAAGATAAAAGATTTTGCTTTGTAAGGTATTTTGTTGTTTTGAAGTTTTGCGGGGTGTTGCAAGACTTCATACTCTGCCGCAAGGCTTTACATATTATTCTGCATTTTTCTACTATACAAAGTTTTCTAGCGAGATGGGCTTAGAAAGCTTTGTTTGTGAAACCTTTTATTCTTAATAGAATCTAGCTTCTAGCTTACCAACTAAAAAAAATTCCAACTTCGAATAAAGTTATAGCTATTTTCAAGCGTTATATTCGTTAAAAACTATGGGAATTCTGTTGTTGAAAAAATGGGGATATGAAATCTAAATTTGTATAGAGTAGTATAGGATAAAAGGTTGTTGCCGTAATAGGCATATCCACAAACGACAAGTGTTATAACAACTGGGACTTTATATATTGCATATAAAAACTATACAAGACTAATCTCATGTATGTGAAGTGGGAGATAAAGATATATAAATGTATCAAACTGCAAGCTATTTTGCAGGACATACTATGCCTAAATATCTAGATTCCAACACTAAGGATCACTTGCAAACAAGCTGTGTATATATCACTTTTTTAGCTCAATGCTAGATTGTGGTTTTTGTGTGTCGCTTAATAGCCTTACATCTTTATTATTGTTGCTTTTAGATTGTCCAAGGAACATACCTTTCTTCTCAATCACAAGCTCATCTGATGTGATTGTGCCCTCCAATCTGCCATTTGCTAGAATCTCAATCGCCTTTGCCTCGACATTGCCTGTAATCTTGCCACTCACAATAACCTTTTGTGCAAAAACATCGCCTATAATAATTCCAGTTTTACCCACCATGACGGTATTTTTAGAGTGGATAATGCCCTCAAACTCTCCATCTGTGTGGAAATGGCAATCTGTGTGTATCTCGCCTTTAAACTTCGTATTGACTGCAATTATTGTTGCAGCGCCTCCTGTTGTTTCCTTCCCATTAGATTGTTTATTATCTGAAGCAAAGAATGCCATGATACTCTCCTTTCTCTTTCAAAAATAAGGTCAAAATTTTGCATGTTCCAATGCACGAAATTCATAGGATCAATAGGTTGCCCTAAAAATCGTATTTCATAGTGCAGGTGGGGACCCGTACTAGCTCCTGAAGAGCCAGTAAGCGCCACCAGCTGCCCTTTTTTTACAAACTGCCCTCTTTGCACCTTAATATCATTTAAATGTGCATAATATGTTCTAAATCCAAATGAATGGGAAATCTTTACAAGTTTCCCATAACCACCATTTCCGCTACTACTCGCCCAATCTACAACACCATCAGCAGTTGCATATACAGGCGTATTCATTGGAGCTACCATATCAGCCCCAGTGTGTATATGATAAATATGTAAAATAGGGTGATAACGCTTCCCATAAGGGGCAGACAAACGATAATCGATATTAATGGGGCTACCATTAGGGATAAATTTCATAATAAAAGTTTTTTGCAACGCAGTAATTGAGGCTGTATCCATTCTATCTAATAGATTTAGGTCAGCGTTATCTAATAGGGCTATTGTATCTGTTAGATTTTTATTCGTGCCAACAACATTTTCTATATCTTCAAATCTATCGCCAACAAGGGCAATTTCCTCATCTTTTTCTTGCAATGCCTCATTTAGCTTTTCGTTGTGTTGTTGCATACTTGCAAATTCACTCATAAGATGAGTATGTCTTAATTGTATATTATGTATTTCTTTCCGTATCACAACAATACTGATATAGGCAAACAAGCCTAAAGTAAGTAAAAAGACGAATAAATACGCACCAACTTGGCGAAATATCATATCAACATTAATAAACTTCGATCCATTTAAATCTGTAATCATAATGACAAGACGCTTATTTGCATTCATCGCATACCGCCTTGTTTTGCTTCTGCGTATCGTTGTGATGTAATATTGCTTACAGAATCTTGCATATTGTTAGGATTGCGTGTAACTTTAGAATCTAATGATTCTTTTGTAATATTCAATCTTTCTTTTTGTTGCAAACTTCCTTCATCAAGGGCAAAATGAGAAGACATATCATTAAGCTTTGCAATATCGTTTAACGCCCACATAAGACTACGCATATCTATATTTGCATTTTTTTTAACATTAAAAATAGATTGAAAATTCTGCGTATCCCAATCAATAAAGGATAGTGTATCTAAACCTTGACTTAGGAATCTCACTTCATAATACAAGCTTGTATGATTTTTGCCCGGGCTTGAAGTCGTATAGCCTATAATATCACCCCTACTTACAAAATCGCCAACTTTTACCGCTATCCTATCAAGATTTGTATAAGCACTACTAAAGCCTAACACATGCGAAAGTCTTACGATATTGCCATATCCATATCTTTGATTGCCATCGCGTGTAGATTCTACCAAGCCATCAGCTGTTGCATACACTGGCTCACTTTCGCTTGTATAATAGTCATATCCCGTATTGCCACCATGCGTTTGGATTGCTGCATATTGCATATCAATTAACCCATAATCCCTTGCATTTCTCTTTGTTTTATGCTTCATTTCAAACATAGTGAGTGGATTGCCATTTGGGATAATCTGCAAGATGGTTGCTTTTTGTGTGTCTGGAAGCGCTTGCAAGTCTATATGACTAATGTTAGTTTTATCGTTACTGAAAGAGTTAAAATTTACCATTTTTTCTAAATCTGCAACCCTATCACGCATAGCTTGCAACTCTTCTGTTTTGCTTTGTATATCATCTTGTAAAAAAGCATTTTGCTGATACATGTCTTGGAATGCTTGATAAGATTCTTGCTTTGCAGTGTTAATATCATCAAGCTGTTCTATAAAAGAAGACATAGCAAAATAACCAAGCACAATCACTACGCACAATATAACGCCACCATACATGACGACTTTTTGCATAACCTTTGCCATTGTAAATTGCTTTGAACCATTTTCATCAACTATTGTAATGGTTAAAGTCTGCTTGATTTTGCCTGTATCTTCCATACTACCTACTACCCATCATAGCATTGCTTTCCATGCGTATCGCTAAACCACAGCAAAAACTGCTCCACAAGTGAAAAGCTTCCAAAAATTAAGTATTTGTTATCTTTGCGTAAAACTTTCTCTGATTCTATCAATTTTTTTGGCAATAAGTCAAGTTTAGTTCTATATGGGCAAAAAAAGCTATAAGGTATAGACATGGAATCTAAAATATTTTCCATTTCTTTAAAATCTATTATGCGCGGATTTTCTACCATAAAAATTATTATTTCAATAATATGTTCTTTAAAAATACTTAGAATTTCTCTAATCTCTTTGTCTTTATAGCTATTGTAAATAAGCACAAAGGGCATATTGTTAAAATATGATTTTGCAGCAGAAATAGCAGCATTTGCAGCCATAGCATTATGTCCTACATCAACAACAACATTTGGCAATATAGCATGGAATCTGCCAATAATGTCTAGCTTATTTTTCAGTAAAGGAATGTTGAGTTTTCTTAGCACAAGAGAAGCTAGAGCTAGATTCTCTAGTAAAAAATATGGAATCTTATGTATATTACTATAAGTCTTTATCTCTTCTGTATGCAAATCCTCTTCACATAAATAAGTAATACTTTGTGGCAGGATACGCTTTAGCTCCGTATCATTGACATAAACACTGATATTTTTTATATTTTCTATGAGTTTTAACACCTCTTTTTCTTGAAAATGTGTAAAAATATCACCCTGTGCCGCACGAAGTTTTGTTAATGCGATAGATTCTAAGGTGTTACCTAGCATTTCTTTGTGATCAAGTCCTATGCGAGTAAAAATGCTTATATCATAGCGTAAAATAGAAGTGCTATCAAACTCACCGCCAACCCCGGCTTCCATCACAAGATAATCGCAATCTTGTCCCAAAACAAGTGCTAAAAATGTAGCATATTCAAAGTAACTAGCTTCTTGTATAAAAGAAAATTGCTGTAAAAAATTATGTGCGTTGAGTAACGCTTGAAGACTTACAATGCCGCTATTTGTATAGAATCTCTCTCTAAAATCAAATACATGCGGTGATGTAAAATGCAAAACTTTATATCCAGATTCTATAATGCTTTGTGTGATAAATCTCCCTGTGCTACCTTTGCCATTTGTGCCAATAATATGGATATTATAGCTATTTAAACGCAAATGAGGCCGCAACAATAAAAATAGCTTTTTTGCTCTTTTAGGATCAAAGACCGCATATTCTTGTGCTTTGGAAACCATGTATTGATATATCATCTTAGCCCTTTTGTTGTGCTATTTTGCCAAAAAGTGTATTCTAGTATGTTTATGTAGGGATTGCCAAATAAGTATATAAGATTCTATTAATATCATATTAGAATCTATTTTTGCGATAAAGTTTATGATATTCACTCATTATACAAACACATCAATGACTTGTTCTTTATTTTCTTCTTCTGCAGTTTTGTTTGGTGTAGTATTATCTTTTGTGTCTGTGTTAGCAACTTTTTCTTTTGTATCATTTGCTTTATTGTTTGTGGATTCTGCAGAATCGCCCTTTTGTTCAGCATCTATTTTTGTGGAATCGTGCTTTACAGAATCTTGTGCTGCAATTTTGTTTTCATTACTACTAGTTTCCTTGTCGTCTGTATTATCAGCTTGAGTGTCAGTCTGTTTGTTTTGTGAATCTTGCTTAGTCTCATCTTTTGTGGGCGTCTCTTTTGTAGATTCTGTTGCAGCACTCGTTGTTTCTGTGCTATCTTGCTTATTTGTGCTGCTATCATCTACTTTTGCAACTACTTCTTCTTTAGAATTTTTTGCCTTAGAATCTTGTGTTGCTGTGCTTGCAGCATTCCCTTCTTCTTTGACTTCATTACTCAAACTTTTTTCGCTAGATTCTTTAGAGATATTAGAATCTTCTTTTGTAGATTCTGTGCTGGTAGCATTCATGCTATTATTAGGTTCTGTATTTTTAGATTTCGCAGTATTAGATTCTGTTGTATTAGAATCTGTGCTAGATTGAGTATCATCTAGCGTAGCGATTGTATCTTCTGTATTTTTAGCATTAGATTCTGTGCTATCTTGCGGTGTAAGGCTCTTTGTCTTATTTGAATCTTGTGTTAATGTTTCATTATCTTGGCTTGTAGTTGCAGTATTTGGTATTGCAGATGAATCTTGTGTTGCAGAAACTGGTGAAACACTAGGCATAGCCTGCTGTTGTGCTATTTCTGCTAATGCACTTGCTAAGCTTGGGGTTGCTTGAGCTGCTTTGAGTCCTGCATTTACCTCTTTTTGCTGCAAACGCACATTACGCAAATTCTCCATAGACAGCCATCTGCTTTTATTAATCTTATCGATTTTTTCTTGTAGCTTTTGGACATTTTCTTCTATCTGTCTGCTTAAACGATCGATATTATCAGAAAATACATTGATAGAGTGTTCATCTCGCAAATTCAACGCACTCATATCCTTTTTCCCTAAATCAAGGATAATCCCATCTTTTGCGTAATCCATTGTAAAGACATTTTTGTGATTCAGTGTCGCTTTACTTAAAATATCTTTAATTTGCTGTGTTGCTTCATAGCGTTGTCGCAACATTGTATCATCGACTGGCGCCCAAGCATCATTTTTCTCTGTTTTATAATTACTCTTTATATCTTTTGCAATGCTTTGCACATCGCTTAAGCTTTTTCTTGCAACCTGCAAGGCTTTCAGCGTATTTAGCATGTCATTTACTTGTGTATCATACGCTGGATCATCATCTGTGGCTACAATATCAGTGGTGGGAATCTCATCAATAATACTAAAAGTCTTTTGTATATCTGCAAACTTTAAAGAATCGTTTGCTACTGGTATTTTTTGCAATATAATAGGCGCTCCATCTACATTGATAGCCATGAAAAACTCCATTTTTAAATTCTAAAGACTATCAAAGCAAAACTTATTCCTAAACTTTTAACACCTTAAATAAGGATTATCTTACTTCCTCTAGCGTAGCGAGTTATGATATTGCGTTAGATGAAAAGTTTCTGGTAGATACATCGCATCACTTATTTCATAAATAAGTTTATGAAAGGCTTGCATGACATCTTGACTATACTGAAAAGTTTCTCCATTGATAATAATACTGCCGTTTTTATCATAGAAATCGCCTAACTCTATGCTTGTAAGGATATTTTGATCCTTCTCATCAAGCTTGTAATAGATTACTATTTGCGGATATATATAAGTTTGTCTTGTGCTAGGCATAAGGTGTATAGATTCTAAAGTATGTAATGTCGGCGAATATTGATAAGGCTGAAGCACAAAGTGTAGTAAGCCGCTATCACCCCTGCGACACCCTTGCATTAAAGCCTCTTTTGTAGGATAAACATAATGGGTCATATCAGCAATAGCACAAACTTCCATAATTACAGGCATAGTAGGCACAAGCACATTTTGCTTTGGTGCTTTTGTGGCATAATACTCCCAGCTTTCTGGCAAACCAGTTGTATGATTTTGCATTAAAGCTGGTGGCTCTTGTAAAACATGTGATTTTAGTGAAAAATCTGGTGCATAAGGTATCTCTGCATAAAGCACACCACTCCATATCGTAGCACTTGCAATCATGCATTTCAAAATATTTTTCATGTTTGTTCCTTTCTATAAGTAACACTTTTAGAGCACGAATTCTACAATAACGACAATTGGATTTCCAAAGCGACCCGTAAGCCGCCTCACATAAAGATAAATAAGCCAAAAATCTATAGGACATGCAGACATCGTCGAAAAAGACTAAGATCTTATAAGGCTAATATTCTTATATTAATCATGTTGCTAAATACATTATTTCTTCGGGTAGCAAAAACGATAGCCGCGTCTTCTCACCGTCTCAATTGTATTAATATTTAATGGCTTATCCATTCTTTGTCGTATTTGATTGATTGCTACCTCAATAACATTAGGCGTTACAAGCTCTGGCTCGTCCCAAATCGCATTTAATAATTGATCTTTTGATACGATTTGATCTCTTTGTCGTGCAAGATGTGTAAGCACTTCAAATGGCTTACCTTTTACTTCGATATCTTTACCTTTAAATGTTATCCTTTCTTCATCTGGGATAATGACTATATCCCCAATCTCTATAAGATTAGAATCTGTAAGCTTTAGTCTGGCTTGAATCCTTGCTAATAAGACTTCGTTATCAAATGGATATGCTATATAATCATCAGCACCAAATTTAAAAGACTGGACCTCGTGCTTTGGCTCATTGTCTCCAAGTATAATGACTGGAACTTTTGGATATTTGCCCTTGACAATAGATATAATGTCTTGCGCCCCACCATCTGAAAGCTGCCACCCACCAAGCACAATATCATAACTACGCACACTAATGTGATATTCCCCATCTTTCACATTTTGTGCCAAATCAACTTGATAGTTTTTCTTACCCAACTCCCTTGATATGCTATCTAACACATCTTTCTTACTATATACAACTAAAATACGCATAAAAGTCTCCTAGCAAAAAGTCTTGTAATTATAGCATTATTTAATCTAACCTTAAACTTTTTTTATAAAAATATTAAGCATAAATTAAATAATCCTTAATAGTTTTATAAGCTAACTTATAAAATTGATTTGATTATAAGAATCTATCGTGCAAGGCTATCAAGGCTATGAAATAAAAAGGATTATCAAACCATAGAATACAAGCCGCATGGAGTAAATTTCATGATTTTATGCTACAATTTGGCTTTTTAACCTGATAACTAAAAACAACTAAAACATTACGAGGGTGGCGTGAAAGTATCTAAGATATTAAAATCTTGCTTTTTTATTTTTATATTTATCGGCTTCATAGATACTGCATTAGCCGCTCCAGCAGATAATCAGCTAAAGCTTAATGGGGTACCTGTACCTTCAGTTGATTTAAGTATTAATCCACCAAGCACACCAACGCAGCTTGTTACTACGCTAAATATTGTTGTATTACTCACCCTTTTAATACTTGCCCCATCTCTTGTGCTAATGATGACGAGCTTTACGCGTATTTTAATCGTGCTGGGCTTTTTACGCACTGCATTAGGCACACAGCAATCCCCACCAACGCAAGTATTAGTTAGCCTTGCTATGATTCTTACTTTTTTTATTATGGAACCTGTGATAAAAGATGCCTATAATGTGGGTATAAAGCCATATATGGAAGAAAAAATCGGCTATGAAGAAGCCTTTGAGGAGACCATGCGTCCATTCAAAAAATTTATGCTTATGAATACTCGTCATAGTGATATTGCATTATTTTATAAGATACGCAATGAAGAGCCACCACAAATGGATAATATTACGACAAAAGAGCAATTTGAAGCCCTGATAGATAAGGTTTCGCTTAGTATTATCTTGCCCTCATTTATGATCAGTGAGCTAAAAACTGCTTTTCAAATCGGCTTTTTATTGTATTTACCATTTTTAGTTATTGATATGGTTATTGCTTCGGTGCTTATGGCTATGGGCATGATGATGTTGCCACCTGTCATGATTTCATTGCCATTTAAGATTCTCATTTTTGTGCTTGTTGATGGGTTTAATTTGCTGATATGGAATCTCGTTCGATCTTTTAATTATTCTTAATTATACATGCAAGTGTGCTAAAATCATTTTGAATGTTAAGAATATATTGTAAAAAATATGTTATAATTGCGGAGATTACGGAGATTATATTAAATTTACTTAGGAGCTTTGATGACACAAGAAGAGTTAGATTCTCTTATGGCACAAGACGCAGATTCTTTAGGTGAAGGCTTAGATGATGTGCAGACAGAAGATACAAAAGAAGAAATTAAAGCCGAGTTTGTAGATCCAAACTCATATAAGCCAGAAGCCGATAAGAAATGGCCCCCACCACCACCAACAGAGGAGCACAAAGTCGTTCATCAGCTTGATGATGTAACTAGAGACTCTGAAGTGAAAATGACAGAAGTTTTCGATCAAATTGATAATATCGGATCACTTGCTACTTCAATCGAAAAAGATTCTAAAAAAATCAAAGAGTATCTCAAAGCCCAAGAAGAAATGCTTGTTACACTTGTTGAAAGCTTCCCTAAAATTAAGGCATTTGGCACTTCGCTAGAGCAAACAAAAGAAATTGCAAAGGTGAATGATAATATTAAAAATTCTGCTATGGATTGTAATGACGCATGTATGCAGGCTATGGATATTATGCAGTATCAAGATATTCACCGACAAAAGATAGAGCGCGTTATCAATGTAATGCGTGCATTAAGTCAGTATATGAATTCTCTCTTTGAAGGTAGGGGTGATGATTCTAAACGCGTGGCATCAGCTACATATATTGCAGGTGATAGCCACGATGAAGTTGCAAGTGAAAGTGATATTGAAGCACTCATTGCATCTTTTGGACAAAAATAATAGATTTTGATTTTTGAGTATCTACCTACAAATATCACACAAGATGCAGAGCGTTTGTGTTTGGTATGCAATGCTTTGCCGATCACACATGTTCTTATCCCATCAAATCCGGTCTCAAAGCCATACCCAGATTCTCTAAGCATTGTCGCTACACTGCGGGACTTAGTAAGACAAACTAAAACGCTAAAGCATATCCATTTTATACCAACAATAAAGACTAGCTTGCATACCGCAGAATCCTTGCAAAGTGCGTTTTTATCACTAGAATACCTGAATATCTCTCATGTAGCAATTATTAGTGGCGATACAACACTATCTCATCCACTCACCACCTATAATGCCCTAGAGATTCTAAAAGATATGCAAAAAAACTCTACTTTTTTAAGACAACTTCAAATCTATTGTGCTTTAGAGTCAAAGATATCATTGCGTAATAGCCATGGATTATGCAAAAAAATTCAATATGGTGTGCAAAATTTCATCACGCAGCCATTTTATCAAACACAAAATATGCAGGAAAATAAACTACAAACGCAGAATAACTTACCTAATGTTTTACCACAGATAACAAAAGATTTTAAAACTTTTCACTCTTTTTATAAGAATCTTATACAAATATACACAAAAAATAATCTAAGCCTTGCTTCATCACAAAACAAAATACAAATATATTGTGGCTTCCTCCCACTCTCTCATGCAAGACAAGCCCACACTATCCATGCTAAAAATCTTGGCATATCTATACCCACTTCCTATATCAACGCAATAGATAGTAACGCAAACGAAGCAAATCGCAATCTTTTTAAAGTTATGCAACAATACAATCTAAGCCTTAGTTATCTATCGTTTAGTGATATAGAAATGCTTTTTTAAGAAGATACCAACAAAAAAAACCATTAGCTTTTCTATAGTGGCGTTTAAACTACAGAAAGCAGAGATTGTGCCACATTTTTTAGATTCTATCATTGTAGAATACAGGTTGTGATCACCTAGCTTTTGTTGGTCTTTTGTGTCTTGTCTATTGGGACTACAACAAAAAATCTTTACCAGATGGTTTTTGCTATGCCCAATATGATTTCAATCTGGAGAACCTACTTCTGTGCATCTTCCACAATGTTAATAATCGTATTTGCTACGCGTCTAGCAGTTTTATCCAAAAACTCAACAGGGGAAGTAAAGCCCACACAAGAGCAGTTAATTTCACCTAGCACATACTTATCCTTACCATTTTCACCAGTATCAAGGATAAAATCCGCCGTCCAAATCAAAGGCAAGTCATAGTTGCCAAGCTTTGTTTTAATCTCTGGCAAGTTAGATAAGAAGTAGCTTACTAACTCATTCCATTGTTCTGGCTTATCATAGCGGTATTTTGCCCCGCTAAAGAGAGTGGCTGAAAAGGCATCTGCCCCTTCAGCTGGTTTTTTATGCACAACATAGATTGGGTCTTTATACAGCATTAGGATTCTAATCTCGCCCTCTTTAATGCGTGGCAAGAAAGTCATATCCACAAGCATACCATTATCGCCTGTCAAATACTTCTCGCAGAAATTCATAAAATCGCCTAGTTTATGCTCTTCTACGTGGTTATCCACCGCTTCTGTGCATCGCACGATGGTATTAAGTGGGACAGAAGAAACTTTACCATATTGACTTTGATCTTTTAGCTGCACACGCCAGATTCCCTCCCCTGTGCTACCGCGATTTTGCTTTAGCACTCTTTCACCCTTTGCTAGAGTTTTTGGGAAGTTTGCCTTAAAGTCGTGTTCTTCTCCTGCTACCCAATTCACACCAATGCGTTTTGCTTCAGCGGGATCATAGTAGGCTAGAGTATCTGTTGGCACAAGCTCTGTATTGCGAAGTTTTGTAAGCGCGTCTTTTGCCCCATAGCCTATCATCGCATCAGGGTGAGGCATACCAATCACACCACTATCACAAAGCTTACGCAACACATCAAAGTAAAGCTTCTCTTCTTTCAAATTGCCCGGATTCACACGCGATACATACGCATCAGCCACACCTTTAACATATTCAAAAATCTCATTTGTTTTCGCAGAATCTTTTAGAATCTCATCTGTGAAAAACACAACTTCCGCACTCCAACCAAGCTTTTTGAGATAGTCCATCATCGGCACAGTGTCTTTTCTGTGTCCATCTCTGCCCTTATCACTGCCGCCTACTGCTTCGAAAAAAACGATATGCCTTTTCATGAATCGCTCCTTAAAAATGAAATTCCGTAATTCTAGCATATTTTCAAGCAAAATGTGCTTTTTATGACTGCTTAGTAACGCTTAGATAGACACTTTTTCAAGCAATCTATAATTTTTTAGGTTTTTTCCACACACCACTGCGGAACACAACATAAAAAATAAATGCCCTAATATACGTTTCAATAAAAATGATAACAAATAGCATATAGATTGAAAAGCCAAAATGTGTGCAAAGCCACATAGGCAAAAGGCGAAATATGGATATGCTAACAATATTAATGAATAAAGGTATCTGTGTGAATCCAGCCCCGCGTAACGCCCCATCATACACAAAAGATAGGATTAATGGAATCTGTGATAAACCAACGGCGATAAGATAATATATAGAGATTTCTATCCCAAGTATATCATCGCGTATGAAAATCGCTGATAAAGGCTTTGCAAAGATTACTAAAAGAAGTCCGCAAATTCCTAGCATAATGCTTGATAAAATCGCACAAAGCTTTGTGTATTCGCTAGCCCTTATATAGTTTTTTGCTCCGATACTTTGCCCCATAAGACTCATAATCGCTACCATAAAACCAAAGCCCGGTACAAATGAAAAGCCCTCAATGGTAGTCCCAGCTTGGAATCCAGACATAGCACTATCTTTATAAATTGCTGCATAAGAGCCAACAAAAATTAGCACAACATTGAGTGAAGCAATGGTGAAAATACGCTCTAATCCCGTTGGAATGCCAACTTTAAAAGCATTGAGTAAAAAAGTCTTATTAAAATATAGCGAAAAAGAAAGCTTTGTTTGGACAAATTTTGGCAATAATAATAAAATAAACATTTCAAGATATGAGATAAAAAGGCTCACATAAGCAGCACCAATAAGCCCTAAAGATGGGAAACCAAATCGCCCCTCAATAAGCAAATAATAGCCGAGCATACTAAGAAGTGTTAAAAAAATCTTAATAAAAAATGGTCGCCTTGTATCACCGGTCGCGGCAAAACCAGAGATAAGCACATTTTTAATAATAATAGAAGGCAGGGCAAAAATGGTTAAAGAAACATAGCTATATGTAAGAGTGTATAACTCATTACTTAGATTAAAAAGATTGAGATAATAAGGGATTCCAAGATAGATTAGATAAAGCATGGGAAGCGATATAAAGCAAGCACTAAGTATGATTGTAGCATACACCCTATTCATCTCTACATAGTTTTTTGCACCAAAACGCCTTGACATTAACACATTTGTGCCAATGCCAAAAATCGCACTAATAGGATAAAAAACAATAATATATTTTGCTCCCGTGTTTAAAGCGGTAAAATGCAGTGAAGAGATACCGCCTAAATAAAAAAGGGCTAAAGATACACTAAGCATATCAAGACCAGACTGCAAACCGCTAGGAATGGCGATATTTAGAATCCGCTTTATCTGAATCTTTTTTGTCCGCCCTAAGCTAAACATATAATACCCTTATATGATTTAAGCTTCATTCATACCATTTAAGAATTCATCATTATTCTTTGTGCCAGCAAGCTTTGAGTAAAGAAAATTGAGTGCTTCAATATCGTCCATTTGACTGATAACATTTCTTAGCATCCATACCTTACGCAGCTTTTCATCACCAAGCAGTAAGTCATCTTTTCTTGTGCCAGATTTTAGGATGTCAAATGCAGGATAGATTCTACGATCAGCAATACTTCGTGCTAATACGATTTCAGCATTACCTGTGCCTTTAAACTCTTCAAAAATGACTTCATCCATTCTAGAGCCTGTCTCAATGAGTGCAGTAGCAATGATGGTTAAGCTGCCACCATGCTCAATATTTCTTGCCGCACCAAAAAATCTTTTGGGTTTATGCAGTGCATTTGCATCAACACCACCACTTAAAACCTTACCGCTTGAAGGCGTTGTGGCATTATAAGCGCGTGCTAAACGAGTGATAGAATCTAGCAAGATAACAACATCTTTGCCAACTTCAATGCGTCTTTTGGCTCTCTCTAGCACGAGTTCTGCTACGCGTATATGATTTGTCGATGGTAAGTCAAAAGTGCTTGAAAACACTTGCCCTTTTACACTTCGCTCCATATCTGTTACTTCTTCTGGTCGCTCATCAATGAGTAAAACCATGAGTTCTACTTCGGGGTGATTCTCACTTATGCCATGTGCTAATTCTTTCATGAGTTCTGTTTTACCCGTTCTTGGTGGTGCTACGATTAATGCCCTTTGTCCTTTACCAATGGGGCTAAAAAGATCTAGCATTCTGCCAGTGATTTTTTGCCTGTTGTATTCAAGCTTTAGTTGCTCTGCGGGGAAAAGCGGGGTTAGATTCTCAAATAATGGACGATTTTTAATCTCTTCTAGTCCTAAGTAATTTACCGCTTCAATCTTTAAAAGCGCATAATATCTCTCTTGGTCTTTTGGCGGACGCACCTGCCCTGTGATAATATCCCCATTACGCAAAGCAAATCGCTGAATCTGACTTTGTGAGACATAGGTATCATGCTGTGTATCAGAAAACTTCTCATCAATTGAGCGTAAAAAGCCATAGCCCTCACTTGTAATCTCTAAAATACCAGAGATAAGAATGAAGCCGCCTTGACTGACTTGATTTTTTAGAATCTCAAAAATTAAGTCTTGCCTTAAAAGGTCTTGTGGATTTTGGACTCCAAGCGTTTTTGCAATCTCTAGTAATTTTTGCAAAGGTGTAATCCGCAAATCCTCCATCTTAAAGCCCTCAACTGGCGTGTGAGTCCTTTTTCCCATATCTTTGCCTTTGTTTTTTTCGTCATAGTCATTTTTTGATTCTCTATCATATCTATCTTGACGCGTGTTTTCATAACGCGTTGTCTTTGTGCCTTTATATGATGGCTTTTTTGTTTTTACTGCCTCATCTTTTTGATAATGCTCATTTGACATTACATGCCTCCAAAATGTTGTTAAATAGAATGCTATTAAGCGTAAAATACAAAATCATAGTGTTCCTTTAAGTATTTAAAAGCGATTCCATAGTTTATAGATTGCTCTTTTGTAATCAACATATTATAAAAAAGCAATCTATAAAATAAATGTGGTATAAAAATATTCGGGGACTTTACCTATTTAGATTCTAAAACCTATAAAGAAAGTTTAAAAGATTCTAAAGATTCTAGAATCTAGTTTAGAATCTAACAAGTAAAAAAGTGTATTTGCTCCAAAACTAAATCAAACTATTTTATTTTCTCAACAAGACTAGCAAATGCACTTGGATTGCTATATGCCATATCTGCAAGTATCTTTCTATCAAGCTCAATGTTTGCCTTTTTCAATGCAAACATAAACTTTGAATAACTCATACCATGCAGACGACACGCCGCATTAATACGCACAATCCACAACTTTCTAAAGTCTCTTTTCTTTTGCTTTCTATCTCTAAAAGCATAGCACATACTTCTTTCAAGTTGTTCTTTTGCTTTTCTAAAATGCTTACGTCTACCGCTATAAAAGCCACGCGCAAGTTTTAGAATCTTTTTATGTCTTCGTCTTCTTACAATACCTGTTTTAACTCTCATGGTTTCTCCTGTAACTTTACCTTAAATATTAAGGTGCAAACATGTTGTTTAAACTTTCCCTTATCTCTCTTCAATCTTTAAGGACTAAATAGAATCTAAGGGGACAATCCTTTATCCATAAATGGATACACATAGCATACTTAAATAAGTAGCCAACCTAACTCATACACAATAAACTTTTGACAGAATCTAAGTTTGTGTCATGCACATAATGTGGCGAATTGAGTCTTGCTTTGCGTTTTGGCGACTTTTTTGTCAAAATATGGCTTTTAAAAGCACTGCCTCTTTTGACTGCATTTTTTTTCACCTTGAAACGCTTTGCAGCACCACGATTAGTCTTCATCTTTGGCATTATTTCTCCTTTCGTAAAATAAAGCTAGAATTGTAGCATAAAAATCTAGCTTTTTGGCTTATTGTTTGGCATCATTAAGATACTTGCGTATTTTCCCTCGATTTTTGCCTCTTTGTCAGCATGGGCTATATCATCTACCATAGCAATGACTCGCTTTAGCATTTCAAAGCCACCTGCTGGATTTTGCATCTCTCTGCCACGCAGATAAACGCGGAATTTTACATGCTTACCCTCTTCAAAAAACTCTCTAGCATGTTTCACTTTGTAATTTATATCATTTTGGGCAATTTGGGTTGATAGCTTGATTTCTTTAACTTCAACTTGCTTTTGCTTCTTTTTTGCTTCTTTTTGCTTCTTTTCTAATTGATAGCGATACTTGCCATATTCTACTATTTTGCAAACAGGTGGTTTTGCATTTGGCGATATACACACTAAGTCAAGCCCCTCATTATAAGCAAGATTCTGTGCTTCTTTTGCACTCATAATACCTAGCTGCTCACCATCTTCGCTAATGCACCTTACTTCATCAAAGCGAATTTTTCCATTTACTAATGTTTCTTCTTTACTCAAAAGCTAACCTCTCTATGTAGATTTGAAGTTTTTTCTAAGAATTCTTGCATACTCATTTCATACTGCATATTTTCTCCAGAATCCATCTTCATGCGTCTATCGCGTATAGATACACTATTATTGCCAAGCTCTTTATCGCCAATAAGTGCAATCATAGGCACTTTTTGCTTCTCTGCTGTGCGTATTTTCTTATTGAGCGATTCATTTTTAAGGCTTAACTCTGCATAAATACCCCGCAATCGTAACTCATTCTGCAAATTCTGTGCCATACTTACATGTGCTTCATTAATGGGGATAATAATCACCTGCGTTGGGGCAATGAAAAATGGAAATTCTCCGCCAAAATGCTCTGTTAAAATCGCTACAAACCGCTCAAAGCTACCTAAAATCGCCCTATGAATCATAACAGGCATAGCATGTTCGTTATTCTCATCAATATAGCTTAGATTGAATCTCTCTGGTAAATTCATATCAATTTGTATTGTGCCACACTGCCATTTTCTACCTATTGCATCAGTGATTTTTATATCAATCTTTGGTCCATAAAATGCACCACCACCTTCATCTACTTGATAGCTAATATTATTACTTGCAAGAGCATTTTGCAGGGCTAAAGTAGCACTCTCCCACACAGAATCTTCGCCGATTGATTGCTCTGGTCTAGTGGATAGCTCCATTTCATAGCTAAATCCAAAGGCATTCATAATCTTATGCGTAAAACGCAAGATATTATTCACTTCATTTTCTATTTGTTCAGGGCGACAAAAGATATGTGCATCATCTTGTGTAAATTCTCTCACACGAAGCAATCCGTGCAAAACGCCACTCTTTTCATGCCTATGCACCACGCCATATTCATAGAATCTTAATGGCAATTCCCTATAACTTCTAATGCTATTTTGATACACCTTTATATGCCCTACGCAATTCATAGGTTTAATGCCATATTCCACTTCATCAATGGTAGTAAAATACATATTTTCTTTATAATGCGTATAATGCCCGCTAATCTTCCATACATCACTTTTTAGAATCTCAGGACATCTTACAGGTTCATACTCATTGAGTATTAAAGCTCTTGTTAAAAGCTCTTCTATGCGTCTTCTAAGCCTTGCACCCTTTGGTAACCATATTGGCAGGCCAGCCCCCACATCTTCTTCAAATGTGAAAAGCTCCATTTCTACACCAAGCTTTCTATGATCCCTTTTCTTTGCTTCTTCTAGTTGAAAAAGATATTGTTTTAGATTCTCTTTCTCTGCAAAGGCAATGCCATAAATCCTTGTTAAAACTTCAGAATCTTCGTTTCCACCCAAATACGCCCCAGAAATCTTTGTAAGCTTAAAAGCTTGTAGCAACTCTAAATGCGGTAAATGCGGACCACGACATAAATCCTCAAAATCCCCTTGCTGATATATGCTAAAATCATCGCCTTCTATCTTACTCATTACCGCTTGTTTTAACTCATCTCCACTGAAACGCTCTATTGCTTCCTTGCGACTTAAATGAATTTTTGTGAGTTTATGCCCCTTTTTTGCGATCTCTTTCATCTTGCTTTCTATTGTAGCTAAGTCATCAACCCCGATTTTAGAATCCACCTTAAAATCATAGTAAAACCCCTCATCTACAACAGGACCGACAAAAAACTTTGCCTCTGGATAAAGGGCTTTAATCGCTTCAGCAAGTAAATGCGCACAAGTATGACGGATAATTTCATGTGCGTTTGGTGTGTCAGCAAAATAGATAGGTTCAAGTGATTGTGTATTGAGATTGTTTTCTGCTGCTGTCTGTGTGTCAATAATGCTATCATTATGTATATAGCCAATAATTTGTTGCAATGTCTGTATTCCTTAATATTCAGTTAATGTATTGTGCTTTACAATACACAAAAAATCTAGTAATTATACAAATGATAACTGAATCTATGCTTAAAATTTGATGAATAGCTACGTGTAATGTAGGCAAATATAAGCATGTGTGGGGCTTTTCTAGCAACTACGCTTTTAGCATTGTAGCTCTAGTCATCTTTAAACACCGCTGAAAAACCGCCAATTTTGTAATTCCATTTAGATTCTATAAACCACTTTGTCATATTAGCAATATATCCGCTTACTTCTTTTGTGCCAATGACACCTATTGCATATCCAGCACCAATAGAGCAAATACTTCCACGCAAAATAAATTCAAATTGTGGGATAAGCTCTTTTTGTAACACTTCCCCTTTTTGTTCTGCATACAAAAGTGTTTCTAGTGTTTGTGCTAGATATTCGCCTTGCTGCTGTGCTAATTGTGCTGTTGGCGGATAGAATCTACCCGTCTTTTCATCTTTTAATGCCGCACAATCTCCAAGCACAAAGATATTATTCATTTCATTTTCTTGATTTATGGGCTGCAAGTGAGAATCTACCTCAACTTTGCTTCTCCCACTTTTAAAAAAGCTAGAGTTTGCTATAACTTCATTGCCCTTTACTCCTGCTGTCCAAATGATAGTATTTGCGAGAATCTCTTCGTTTTTACCATCTCTCTCAATCACAACAGCCCCCATTTTACATTCAAGAATCTTTGAGCTTGTAAGGACTATAATGCCTAATTCTTTAATCTTTGTTAAGCCAAGCTGCATGAGATTTTCACTAAACATAGGCAAAATCTTTGGCATTGCTTCAATACAATAGATTTTAACAAGACTAAAATCAATGCCCCGCGTTTCGCATTGCTTTTTTATTTCTTGTGCAAAAGAGCCGGCAAACTCAATGCCAGTGAAGCCACCACCGCACACAACAAATGCTAGATTCTTAGAATCTTTATCATTTATGTAGGCTTGCAGTTTCTCTTCAATATTTTTATAAATATTTTTTGCACTATCATAGCTGACTATGCTTTGTGTATATACGCCAACTCCGGGTATCCCAAAGCTATCAGAGCTAAATCCAAGCCCAACAACTAGATAATCATACTCATATTCAGCATTTTTGCATTTTACACTTTTAGAATCTATTGATACAACGCTATCTTGTATAAGATTTACTCTCTCATCAAGAATCTCTTGCAAAGGAAATAGCACGCTTTTATCATGCTTACCACTTGCGACATCATGCAGGGCGATTGTCTTATAATGATAAGAGGTGTTATTAATAAGGCTAAATTCTGCTTGAGAGAATACACCTCTGTTTATCGTTGTAAGTAAAGCAATGTTGCCATAACCAGCACCAAGCATTAAAACTTTTTTCATCTCTATGTCCTTTTAAGTAATAAAAAATCATTGTAACGGACAGAGTTTAACAAGCATATAAAATTCTAGCATTTTACTCACTAAATTGCTTTAAAAATTTCTTTAGATTCTTTGCGGCTTGTCTGATACGCTTTTCATTCTCAATTAATGCGATACGCACATAACCTTCCCCTGCTTTGCCAAACCCAGCCCCCGGACTTACTGCAATCTTTGCTTCAACTAAAAGTCTTTTTGCAAACTCTAAACTGCCTAAATGACTACATTGCTCTGGAATCTTCGCCCAAATAAACATACTAGCCTGTGGTTTTTGCAATTCCCACCCTGCTTTTTTAAAGCTTTCAATCATAACTTCCATTCGCTTTTCATAAGTTTTTCTAATCTTTATGACATCATCATCACATTTATTTAAAGCGATTGTAGCAGCAACTTGAATGGGCGTATAGATTCCATAATCAATCCAGCCTTTAATCTTTTGCAAGGCTTCAATAATCTTTTTGTTTCCTGCTACAAAGCCTATACGCCAACCCGCCATATTATAGCTTTTACTTAGAGTGTAAGTCTCCACTGCAACATCTTTTGCACCTTTGACTTCAAAAATGCTAGGTGTTTTAAAGTCGCCAAAGTAAAGCTCTGCATACGCAATATCACTAATAATATAGAATCTCTCTTTTTTTGCTAGTTTTACAAGCTTTTCATAGAATCCTTTTTTTACAATCGTTGTTGTGGGATTATGTGGAAAATTTACAACTACAAACTTTGGCTTTGGGAAACTCTCATAAAGTGCCTTTTGTAAAGATTCAAAAAATGCCTTTTCATCAAGCTCATAGTAATCGTTATAAGTGATTCCAAAAGTGCTAACATTCGCACCATTTATAATAAAGGCATGATAGTGTATAGGATACGCAGGCTCTGGCACAATCGCACAATCACCAACATTAGTAATCGCTTGGACGAGATGCACAAATCCCTCCTTACTTCCCATGCCAACGCATACTTCAAGGTTTGGATCAAGATCTACATTAAACCGCCTTTTATACCACTCACAAAGCGCTAGCCTTAGTTTATAGATACCTTTGCTGACAGAATAGCCTTGATTCTTCGGCTTTTTCGCACTTTCACAAAGCTTATCTATAACTACTTTTGGTGGCATACCATCAGGATTCCCCATAGAAAAGTCAATGACATCTTCATTGTTATGCCGCATTTGCATTTTTATTTCATTTATCGCACTGAAAAGATATTTTGGCAAACGATTAATTTTTCCAAATTGTATTTCATCAAACATGGCTTACTCCTACAATATATTGTAAATATTGTAGCGTTTTGTTAGCTTTAGTGCAAGTTTTAGAATCTATTTTTATAAAATTTTCTATACAGAAACTCTACAAAGTATTAAAGTTTTGAAATCTTTATATATTTACCCCTTACTCCCAACTTTCATATATACGCGATTGACGCACTCCCTCATATAGCACTGCCCCAGCACTTGTAGCAAGATTAATACTACGCACTCCTTTTTGCATGGGAATCTTATAGACTTGATTTTTAAAAGATTCTAAAATGTGTAGGGGAAGTCCTGCATCTTCTCTACCAAAATATAGAAATGCTCCATGTTTTAAATCCGCATGAAAATATAGCTTTTTTGCCTTTGTGCTAAAGAAAAAATGCGTAGAATCTGGTGTATATGTTTGCCAAAAAGATTCTAAATTCGCCCATTCATACACTTCTAGGCACTGCCAATAATCAAGCCCCGCGCGTTTTAAGTCCTTTTCTTTTGTGCTAAATCCTAAAGGGTGGATTAAATGCAGCACGGCATTTGCTGCGACACAAAGTCTGCCTATATTGCCTGTATTTTGTGGAATCTGTGGTTCTACAAGCACGATGTGAAATAAAGATTGCATAACTATCCTAAATATATTAAAAATGTGAGATGTATTTTACATTATTTGTGAATGAAAGGCAATTTATTTTTTTATTGCTAAGCCTTAAAGATTTTTCGATAAAGTGTAGCATTTTTATTAAGAGAGGATAAGACATGAAACGCGTATTGGTCCCATTAGCACAAGGTTTTGAAGAGGCTGAATTTATAGGCATTGTTGATGTATTGCGAAGGGCTGGAGTGGAAGTTTTGGTCGCTGGATTAGAATCTAGTGGTAATGTTAAGGGTGCAAATGGCATTGAGATAAAAGCAGAAGTAGCACTATCTAGCATAGATATAAACTCACTTGATGGCATAGCTCTTGCAGGTGGTTTCGAAGGTATGCAGAATCTATCCAATAATGCTAAGATTCTAGAAATCATACAAAGGTTACATAAAGATAAAAAGATTGTGGCAGCCATCTGTGCTTCACCAATTGTATTGAATAAAGCAGGTGTATTATCAAGTGAATTTACTTGCTATCCGGGTTGTGAAGAGGGCATAAATGCAAAAAGGCTGAATGAAGCAGTGGTAATAAGAGATAATGTCATCACTTCTGCTGGTCCTGCAACTGCTATTTTATTTGGTCTTGCTATTACAAAAGCCTTAATGGGCGAAGATGTGTATAAAGGCTTATATGAAGGATTGCAAGTGCCTTTAACAAGGGCTTAGAGTTACGGAATCTCAAACTAAGTAGATAATATGACAAGAGCAATGCTTGATAAGTTTTTGCTTAGTGGAGTGCCACGGGCAATTTTGCTATATGGCGATAGTGATTTTTTGATTTCATATTATTCTAATATGATTCTAAAAAAGCTAAACAGCGAATGTCGGCGTATGTATTTTGAGGAATACGATCATCAAGAAGTGTTAAATTGTCTGGGTGTAAATAGCCTTTTTGGCGGGGTAAATATTCTCGCCTTAAAGCTTTATGCAACATTAAATAAAAAGCAAATGCAAGATATACTCTATATGCTAGAACATAATGCTAATAGCTTTTTAATTGTGGAATTTTTGAAATCGCCAACAATCACAGACGCAGAATATGCAAAAAGATTCAAAGCTATGGCGGCACTTTTTAAGCCGACTGCAAAGCTAAAAGATATATTTGAAGTAAGGCTTTATCCGCCATTTCGCGATGATATGGTAAAGATTCTATACAATCGGGCGTGTGAGCTTGGATTAAAGGTAGATTCTTCATTGCTTAACTTCTTGCTTGATGTGCAGCATGATGATTTAGCTATCGCGCATAATGAGCTTACTAAATTTATCTATTATGAGACAATCACACCGCAGTTGATAGAAGAGTTAAGTTATAGTCTCGGTGATGTAAAGTTAGAATCTTTGCTTAATTGCTTATTTGATAAACAAGGGCATTTGGGCTTAACACTTCAAACATTGCATGATGAGGGCATGGATAATATGGAGCTTTTGCGTGAGATTACACGATATTTTTATATTCTTTTTAAACTTTATGGACATTCAAAAACGCATGGCAATATGGATTCTAAAGAAGTGCTAGGCTATAAAGCCCCGCCACAGCTTTTTAATATATGGCAAAGGCGAAGCCTCAAAATCACAACAGAAAAATATCTCATGCTTTTTGACATTATAAATACATGGCGTGTGCAACAACTACAAGGAAAAGATGTAGTTATGCAACATTTAATAGCAATTCAGCAAATTTTATGATATAATCCCATTTCCAAAAAAAACCTTGCTCCAAGCATACTATGTTTGGGGCGGAAGCCATAAGGAGAATGTATGCGTCATTATGAAACGGCGTTTATTTTAAAACCGACACTTGTCGAAGAGGAAATTAAGGCAAAGATAGACTTTTTTAAAGAAGTTATCTTAAAAAATGGTGGTCATATTGAGACTTGTTTGGATATGGGTATGCGTAATCTAGCATATCAAATAAAGAAGAATAACAGGGGTTACTACTTTTGCATTTACTTTAAAGCGGATCCAACTTTGATTGCAGAGCTTGAGCGGTTGTATGGCATTAATGAAGAGGTATTGCGATTTATTGTCATTAAATATGAGAGCAAGAAAGAGCAAGAAGCATGGAAAACGCTTGTTGAGAGAGCAAAGAAGCCAGAAAAGCCTAGAACTCTCAAAAAAGATGAAGATAGGATAGAGAGAACACCTAAAAAAGAGAATGTCCAAAACGAAGAGCAATCTTCTCAGGCAGGACTTTAAGGTATAGGTAAGGCTTGTTGTTATGTTTAATAAGGTGATTATGGTGGGCAATCTCACAAGAGATGTTGAGCTGCGTTATCTTAACACAGGGTCTGCACTTGCAACATTTGGATTAGCTTCTAATCGCAGATACAAGAAAGCCGATGGTATGCAGGTTGATGATACTTGCTTTGTTGATGTAACACTTTTTGGACGCACCGCAGAAGTGGCTAATCAGTATCTAAGAAAAGGTTCTAAGGTGCTTATAGAAGGTCGCCTTAACTTTGAAACATGGACCGATCAGCAAGGTGGAAAAAGAAGTAAGCATACAATCATTGCGGAAAGTATGCAAATGCTTGACACAAAGCAACAAGGCGAGTATGGGCAGAATGCTTATGGGCAGACAAATAGCTATGCAAATGGTTATGGTAGCAACTATGATTCTAACTATAATCAACAGCAAAACTATCAGTCGCAGTCCTACGACGGAAATGTTGGCAATCCGTATTCACAAAACACGCAGCAACATAACAATATGGGAATGCAAGGTGGCAATGTAGAACCGCCAGTCATTAATGTTGATGACGAAGAGATTCCATTTTAAATGTTGAGAAATTTTATACGAAAGGAAACACATGGAAAGAAAAAAATATTCAAAAAGGTATTGTAAATATACAGAGGCAAAGATTGATTTTATTGATTATAAGGATGTTGAGCTTTTAAAGCATTCACTTTCAGAGCGTTATAAAATCATGCCTCGTCGTCTTACAGGAAACTCTAAAAAATGGCAAGAAAGAGTTGAGGTAGCTATCAAAAGAGCAAGACACATGGCACTTATACCTTATGTTGTAGATAGAAAAAAAGTTGTTGAGAATCCTTTTAAATTGTAGTTTAGATTCAGCACATTTATTTAGAGCTTATCTATTAATTATAGTATATTCTAATATCGCTTCACTAAAGTTAAACTCGCTACATGAGAAGTAGTAATTGCAGTTTATACTTTGTTAAAAGCATTTCTTCTCTTTTTCTTGTTTTTATGTTACTCCATAGTATCAAGCTATATTTTTGGAATGTATGTCGTAGGCCACAACGGACTGCCTAAAGTGTTTTATCATGGCACAAGAGAAAGCATAGGCAATAAAGAAATACTCACCCCAAAGCATACAGATGATACAGGGCAAAACTATCCTGCTAGATTTTTCTCTAGCTCTCATAATGTTGCCCTAAGCTATACAAAAGAATTACCAAATAGTGATAATGGAATCTATAAAGTATTCTTAAATGCTAAAAATCCTTTAGTTATAGACTTTCAAGGCAAAGACTTTGTGGATAGGAAGTGAATTAGCAGATAAGATTTATACAGGGGAACAATACTTTGATATAGTTATAAGAAAAGTATTAGATGAAGCTAAAGAGAGCGGAAAGCCATTTGATAGCGTTATTTATAAGAATGTGCATGATGAGAGATATGGCAGAAGCAAGGAAGTAAGTGATACCATAGCTATATTTAATTCTAATCAAATAAAGCATATTGACAATAAAGGAAGCTATACAGATACAAAAGGCAATATCACTAAGACTAAACCAAAAAATAAAGAATCTACAC